>NZ_JAUBOX010000059.1:7276-49982 GCF_036700445.1 Microcoleus sp. T3_B1 | reverse complement strand
TCAGCTTTCTTGATAGGGAGCTGCGTAGTTGGGCCAATGCGGGTTAATCCGCTCAAAGTAAAAGTGAAAGGGGAGGGGCTTGAAGCCTCCCATGTCTATAAATGACTATACTTTTGCCAGCTATTTGACGAGCCATACAATTAAATTGAGAGGGAAAAAACGATCGCACTTAATCTACAAAGTTTACCGCAATTGGTGACAATCAGCAACGTTTACAGGAGCATGACTCTCTGACACAATCGGGAGCATGGGAAGAGCAGGAAAAGCCCTCAAAAAAATATTAGAGGCATACGATATCAGTCAATATCAATTGGCGGCCAAGATGGAAATCGATCGCTCAAACGTTAGCCGTTGGGTGAGCGAAGAACGAGACCCATCTGCTGAGGCGGTATTTGCGATTAAGCAAGCATTGCAGACATTCAATCGGGAGGCGGCTGATGAATTCGTCAGGTTGTACCTGGGAAATGGCGAGGAAAACAGTTAGGTTCTCAGGTGTGGAGAGCGCCCCACAGATGGTTGCGCTGCATTCAAGGGCGATCGCCAATTAGTTTGTGAGGATTTATTTAAAGCGAGAAAGATTGTATATTGTCAGCTATTTGTTGAGTCTATCTCAAGCATAACTGGCACGGGAGGCGATCGCCCGATCGCCCATATTATTACTCTTCGAGTTTTTCCTCCAAATCATCTAAATACAAACGAATAAAATCCCCTGCTGCATCGGGATTAATTTGCTGTAATCCCTTGCGAATCTCTAGAACCGCTTCAGATGCCGGATCTCTATTCTCGTTAACCCAACGGTTAATGCTCGATCGTCCAATGCCCATAGTCGCTGCCAATTGATTTTGGCTGATGCCATAGGTTTCTAAAACCTGCTTCAGCGCCTTTCCTGCCTTACTCATGGCTTCTATGTTCTCAGAAGCTCGCAGCTAAGTAAAGATTGTGGACATTATTACTCTTCGAGTTTTTCCTCCAAATCATCTAAATACAAACGAATGAACTCCCCTGCGGCATCGGGGTTAATTTGCCATAGTGCTTTCCGAATGTCCAACACTGCCTCTGCTACGGGATCTCTACTTTCATTGACCCAACGATGAATGTTGGAACGTGCTACGCCCATTGTCACAGCCAAGCGATTTTGACTGATGTTATAAGTTTCCAGCACCTGCTTGAGTGCTTTGCCTGCTTTTGCCATGCCTCAGATTGTCTCAGAGGGCGATCTCTTCGTAAATGTTGCTTCTAGGCAACATTGAGGATAGAATGATAATGTTGCTTATAGGCAACATTATCGTTCACTGCGAACACAAAAAACGCTTATGTCGAAAAACTTCCTTGCCAATCCCCCAGCAACCGATAGTGCTACAGCGACAGTACCTGTAGCAGAGCCTCCGCCACCCGATCGAGAACCCGTCAAAATCCTGCTGATAGGTTCTCCCAAAGCGGTGAGGAGCAATTGCTAGGATGATATTTTCCTAGACTTGTAGGTAATACTCACGACAATTGGTGTAGACTGAAGTAGCCTGCATAAAACCATCAGTAATGATGACTTGGACTTTCTCTCACTTCTCTCAAGCTTTGGCTTGAGAGCATCTCTGTAATCCTTGCGGTTCGAGGTTGGTCAAAACCAGTGAAGAATACACCTCCAAAATTTGTGCAAAATACGGTGAGAGCCATAAAAGTTAGGTGGCTCTAAAATTTTTCAAGCCCCCAACTGTGGTTAGAAAACACCCAGTTTGAGTAGCGCTTTAGGGATTTTCCTTAAAGCTTTGTGGGATACCACCATACTCTCAGACGTATCTGATGAGTGTGCTATCTGAAGATTTTCGCCGATTGTCGGGGATTGTCTGAATTAAAAGTATCAGCATCATTCACATCCTTTACTGTTTGGGTTTTGCCTCTGTCAGCGAGTGGAGCCCGCTGCAACCTGCCCAAAAGCCCGGTGAAGTTATGAGCATTCTCATGCGTTACCTGCGGCTGTAGGGGTGATATAACATTCTTTGCGGGCGTGAATTACCGCCAACAGCTTGTACAGTCTATTCAGACTTTACAAGCTGTTGGCGTTAGAATTAGACAGCGATCGTTCGTTGTTCACTATGCCTTTCGGACGATCGCCCATTAGTTTGCAATAATTTATTTAAACCGAGAAAGATTATATGTGGGTAGAGATAACAGCGCTAAATCAAGTTCCCGAAGGGGGTGTGTTGAAGGTAAAAGTTGACGAAAATTCAGTGATTTTGAATCGTCAAGGCATGAATGTCACTTGTTACCGTAATGCTTGCACTCATTTAGAATATCCGATCGACATGGGTAAGGTAAATAACGGTATCATTACCTGTCCATTTCACAAATATCAGTACAAGTTAGATACGGGTAAATGTTTGAATGCACTAGGCGATTCCCTGGAATCTTATCCGGTAAAGATTGAGGGCGATCGCGTTTTTGTAGAAATAGATTAGTTATTCGTTATTCGTTAAGTCCGACAGTCCGACAGGGGTTTCAACTCCTGTCTCATAGCTCAAGTCGTCTCAAGACGACTGTAGATTAGTATTTGATATCAAGTCCGGCTTAAATACCCCCTCACCGAAAAACGAGCGAGAAGCCCCTGGCTTTAGACATGGGGAGGAAAGCGGCAGCGACGACCGTCGCCTTGAAATATTTTTAAAACCCATAGCTATAGCCATCTTTTTTGTGGATTGCTTTGCAATACTTGTGGCTAATACCTGTTACTCTCCCAGCCTTCGTTACAATATCAAAACTGCCGTCGATCACGGCATAGAAGCCGCCCTGTATAAGAGCCGACTTTCTTCCCTGCGGTAACGGTTGCGCTGACAATATCGCCAGTCTGAAACCCTTTGTGAATTTGCACTCTGGACTTGTGCCGAATGGGAAATCCGTACTGGTTTGTGCCGCACATCTGTCGTGTCCCCTGACCTTTTGCCACAATCAACAAAGGCTTTGAAGTCAATACTTTGAGCGTGTCAACGCTGCCCACACACGCAGCATCAAGCCAGTGCGATTTAGCCAACCCTAACCGATGGCGATTGAACTTAGTTTGTCCGCCCGTGCCAGTAGTGACGGGCAATCCCGTTTCTTTAAGTGCATTAAATAATGCCCATCGGGTTGAGTTGACCGCTGCTGCATCTTTGAGTGGTAGCTTTGCTTGTTTGAGGATGCGGTTTAACAGGTCGGGTTTAGCGGCCAGGAATGCTCGAACATCCTGATTGCCTTTCTTTTGATTGCAATCGTGACAAGCCAGTGTCAAATTGGAAACCCTGTCAGAGCCACCTCTTGACTTGGGCTGAATGTGCTCAACCTCAAAAGGTACATTTTCAGCCGAGCAATAAGCGCACTGCCGATGCCATTTTTCCAAGAGATACTGCCGGACTTCGTAACCCTGCAATTCTCCCTGCTGATACATAACGCCTGAGATTTCAGGGTTTTGCATGAGTTGAGAATCAAACCGCACTAACTCTTGAACAATGCTGGCAACGGGAGCGAGTCGAATCAATTTGCTCCCCCATGTAAGTATTGTTTCGACTCGGTGTTGCCCCGATGGAGCGAGCCAACCATCGGGGCGAGTGCGATTGAGGAATCGCGCCTTACGGTATCGAGTTTTGCGATTGCGTCTTCCTCGCCTAAGTTGACGGCGAGAGAGAAGTGCATCTTTAATTTGCTGGCCCCGGTGTTGCAGTTCGGCTCCGAAGATAATCTTGTTGTCCTGTTTGATTGCAACCCCCGTGACTTTCGATCCCGGATCTAATTTCAGTTCTAGCGGTTCAGGATTCGTCTCAACTGCTTTTTTCAAAACAATCGTAAACGGATAGCGGAGAAATACCGCTGCTTTTCCAGCTTTCAGCAATGACCTTGCCATTCCTGGTTTACAGGGTGATAGCGGTTTGCGATTGGTATCAATTACAAAAACAAAGTTAGACATTGTTGCGTCTCCTCTGATTGCTCGTAACGTTCGCTTCGCCAATGTTTTCAAGGCTTGTCATGTTGGCTGCACTTCCTTAACCCATTACAGATGTTTAACAACCAACGATAGGGCTACAAACTAGCGACGCATTTGTAGGTATCGTGACCTTGAAAACGTAGACGCTCGTTGCGTCTGAGGCTGGTCGTGTTCTGGCTTGTATCCCGCTTGCGTTAGTCGGACAGTCTACAAGCCCCTGCCTTTAGGCATGGGGTTCATGACTCTCTTAGTCTGCGGAGGCAGACTTTGTTCGTGTAGTAGCGGTTTCAACCGCCGAACCATCTTTCAACCTACCATTTTCGCGCGCCGCTGACGGAGGAAAACCGCCAAAAGCCCGATCGCACCTACCGTCAACAGTAGCCATTCTTCCGGTTCAGGAACCCCTGAAACATTCAGAGGATTATTCGGCTTACTCAACTCCTCCTTACCAGATTCTACCTCTCTGTCAAATCGATCGCTCTTAGCTTCTGCAGCTTTTAGTTGCTCCCTTTGCGCGTCATTAACTAACACAATCATCGAAGAATAAGGAGTCACCACTTTGAAATTTTTAGCTACTGCGTGCATCGCATCCAGTTGCGTTAATTGACTGGAACTTTTCTGCTTGCTAAGTGCAGTTATCAACTGCCGCGCCGCTATCGGTTTAAAGCCTTCATTTCCGGCATTTTTGGACTCTACAACTGCCGCCGATTTGGCGATTTTTTTCGACTGCGGGGTTTTGGCATAACTCCAAGCATAGCCGTCAACAACGCTAACTGTAGATTCGCCCGAAGCTGCTGTTGTTGCTACTCGCTGCATCGCCTCTTTCATATCTGTAGCCACTCCACCACCGCTATCTTGAATAGCCTTTAAAGTTGCGTCGTCGTAGCCGGGGGGCAAACCTCCCAAATGCACTGTCCATAGGGGTGAAGAGATGGAAAGTTTAAGTTTGCGATCGTCCGACAATTCGTAACTGTGGCGATCGCTCACCAAAAATACAGTATCGTAACTTTTATCGCCCCGCAACTGTGCAAACTGTTGCAGCATATCTTTGAGCTGGATTGTACCGTAAAATGTCACCTTTGCCGCATCGAAATTGCGTACATCTTCCACCAACTTAGGTGGCATTCCTGCAGCGCTAGCGACATACAAATCAACAGCGTTTTTGCCTGCTGCATTAGCTTTCAACCATTCAAAAGTCTCTTTTACTTCCTTACTTGCCACCGCCATGCTGCGGGAAGTATCGAGAATAACTGCAAATTTCTTGCCTTGGGGTAACGAGTAATTTGCATCAGCCAGCGGCTTAGCAGAAATGATATTTCCTCCCGGTAGAATCGCCTGCTGCGCGGTTAGCGGTTGCTGTGCGACTGCGGGCAAAAAGGGGGGCAGCCAAGTTTCTCTGGCTTCTTTCCCGCTGTATTTTACCTCTTTCCCGGCGATCGTGCGGCGAGTATTTTGGTTCCAAAAAATGTTGCGTTTTTCAGCCAAAACAGGCATCGCCCAACCCTGGGGCTGGCGCATGACTTTGTAGGTAAGCCACAGGTGCATTTCCGTTGGCCCTTCAGTTGGGGTAAATTCTCGTTTAGCCGGGATTGGAAAAGCCCGCAAACGGTATTGTTTGGGGCCAATTTGTTCTAGCAAAGCCGGATCGACTCTTTCTACTACCTGTTGATTGTAGACTTGCTGGGCGGCACCTCTAGGCGATACCGTAAATACAAAACGTTTGTTTAAATCGCCAGTATCTCCCAGCCAAACTCCTGTAACTGCAGCGCTTTCCGGCAGGGAAAAGTAGTAGAATACTTCTTGCAAGTTCGGCGTTTGATTTTTGTAAACTTCGTAGAGTTGAACGTCTGCCCAATCGCCGTTTTCTTTGACTGTCACTTCTTGCGACTGCAGCCATACTTTTTCTTGATTGACATTCAGCAAACCGGCTTTTGCTTCTTCGCGATTTGATGTTGACTGCACCGCGTGTTTTACTGCTTCTGTCTCGCCTTTTTGCAGTTCCGTATCGAAGAATTCGCCGTAGAGTTTTTCCGCTTTTTCTACATCCGCACTAGAGCCTTGATACAAAAACGGCGACATTAAAAAATTATAGCTGTTCTGCAAGGTTTGAGCCGCTCCGTCAGGGAAAATCCAAATATTTTTGTATATCTCATAAATGTGGTTATTTTCTCCCACAGTGCTGAGGTAGCGGTAAGGGGACAAATAAGCGTTAACTAAGCCGGATCGAATCATATCAGACTTGGCTAATAAAGTTTGGCGAACCGTGTCATTTGCGGGGGGAGTCGCCAGCATTTTCATTACTGCAACTTGTGGCTGCTGCTGCAAAGCCGAGAAAATAGCCAGCCAAGCTGCTATGACTCCCAAACTTCCGATTAGCGCTTTATTTTTCCCGTATTGTGCAGCAAAACTCTGCCATATTTTCCGCCCGGAATGAATGTAGAGAAAGCCGTACAGCGAAGGCATGACAACGAACAAGCTACAGGTTAAACCAAACAATATAAACGATAGCGGTATCCAAATTAAAGCCGAGGCCCAGTCCCCGTATTTAAACATCTCCAGAAATGGTGAAACCCATGTAAACTTGAAAAATTGAATGACGACAAAGAAGAATCCATAAAGTGTATACAATGCCACAGGTACAGCGTAATAAATCAGCAAGGTTGCCGCCCAAATGCCAACTACTACCATTAAACTGTGACATCCTAATTGCAGCCACGCACTTCGCTTTTCTCCGATCAACCTGAAAAAACGAGGCTGTTTATTATGGGAATTCTGGGAATCGAAAATATTTTGAACATTTTCTCTTTTACCCAGATATCCGTACAGCATTTCCACTGAAAATGCTGCTATGCACAAAGCAATAGTAGCGATGATTTGAGAACTAGCTGGGGTGAGTTCTCGCAGCAGGAACAAGCGGAGCAAACACAGCAAAAATAGCGGTGCTTCTACGCCGTAAAACCAACGCATTAGCTGTAGGGGTTGCTTGCCAAAACGCCTAGCTCCTATTACTGTACATACAGTGGGTACTGCGATGGTAGCTGCCATAGTCAAAGAAAACTCTAGCGGGATGATGCCATCGATTGTCGCCTTAATTAATGGCCCTCCTATAATAGGCAAAATTCCCAAGTAAACAATCGATAAAAATGTCAAATTCCAGACCCAAAAAATTGTTTTAAAAATTCCATCAAATACCTGTTTGATTTTCATTTATTTCTCCTTGTAAGCTTTTTTTAACGGTAGTGTATACATTACTCGCCAACTCTTTTACTTCCTGATTTTCGGCTTGTAACGAACTGTCAAATAAAATGGAAACTAGCACCCAATTGTGATTTTTGTGGGTGAGGTCGCTGCCGATACGGGACATGAAGTTATCGGTAGTTTGCTGTGCAGATTGCAGCCAGTATGCTGCTGATAATTGGTTGTTTTTGAGAGACAGCCAGCGCGCTGTTACTGAAGGAGTTAGTTGTTTTTTTTCTATGCCATTGACGGGAATTCCGCTGGCTACAAAACACAACTCGGGGGCGTGATAAGTTTGCCAGGATGTGCTCGCTACTGTGAGCATGGAACCGCGCAAGTTGCCGGCGACAAATCTGATTTTTTGTGTTTGCGTGTCTGGATAGTTGCCAAAGAATTTTTGTTCGCTAGGATTGAGGGGAATCGACTCGGATTTAATGTATTCAGGTAATGTTAAAGGTGCGATCGCCATTTTTGGCGTTTCTACGTGAGACAGTTGAGCCATTACTGCCAAAACTGCGACTGCTGCAATTATTCCTGGTTTGGCTAAAGGGTGATTTTGCATAATTTCTGAGTTTGGTTTTGCAGAAATACCGCTGGTTTTTTCTGGCTGAAATTTCGGTACTCGTTGCAGCATTAACCACGTCACAAAACAAGCACATACTAAACCGACAATTCCCAGAGGAACGTGCATAATTTGTGCTATGTTTGGCTGTTGAAAAACTTCTGAAACCAGGACTAACACGGCAACCCGCGCAGTGTTAGCACACACCAAGATTAAGAGATTAGCAGCGCCGACTGCTAGCCATCTTAAGCTCATTTTACGCCCTTCCTGCCAGGTAGCAGCTAGCAAAAAGAGCGTTCCCACTAAGAGGGTTTTAATGCCGCTACAAGGCACGTCCACATGAGCGATGCCGTTTTCCAAAACGATAATATCGTAAGAAGAAATCGCCCCAACGTGCAGCATTGAGAGCAACTGTTCTACTACCTGAGCAGTAAGCACTCGCGCCGGCAAACCTAATCCGCTATTAAACTGACTGTTGAATGGTAGAATACAAGCCAGCAAGCCCGCAACTGGCAAGTTTTTTCGCCAAAAGTTCTGCTCCACCAATAAGCCGCACAGCCCGTAAGTTCCGAGGATAAATAGCAGGACAGTAAGTTGTTTGATATCAATTATGTACTGAAGGGCGATCGAGCAAATACCCGCACCCAACATCAATAGCAGCGGATCTCGCCTCAAAACGAAATGGGGCGAAAATCCGGGCGGGCGATCCGAGTTCCCAATCGATCGCACTACTAATGCTACAATCAGAAAGCCAATTACTATCTTGTACAGTGTGGGTATCTCAACAAACGAGGATAACAGCCACTTAACAGCCGAGATATTGGCCGAAAACCAAGCAAGCGCCAGCAAAAAAGGAGCCAGCCAAACCAAATAAACCGCAGGATGAGGAGTAACAGAATCTGGAATTGCAGAATCAGTGATATTGGTGCGCTGCATGATACCGCTTGACATTCACGTTGGTGACATCTTAGCTCAGTCAAATTGGTAATGTCCAGACCGATTATTTAAGTTTTGTCAAGCTTCAATTTTCTCTACAGAGAAGCTAGCGTTATAATAATTATTTTTAGCGGAGGTAAAAATGAGCGAAAAAAGCCCAGGATACAAAATTGTTAGCGATAACCGACAAGCGCGCCATCTCTATGAAATTATAGAGACATACCAAGTGGGAATCGAGTTGAAGGGAACCGAAGTCAAATCTATTCGGGAAGGAAAAGCCAATTTGCGCGACGGATATGGCTTAGTTCGGAACGGGGAACTGTGGTTGATCAACGTTCACATTTCGCCTTGGAGAAGTGCTAGCAACTATTTTAATCACGAACCCCGCCGCACCCGTAAATTGCTGATGCACAAGCAGGAAATTCGCAAACTAATCGGCAAGGTGGAAGAAAAAGGGTTGACTTTAGTGCCGTTAAAAATGTATTTGAAAGGCGGCTGGGTAAAACTGGATATCGGTTTGGGTAAAGGGAAAAAACTGTACGACAAGCGTGAAGATTTGAAGAAACGCGAAGACAAGCGGGATATGGAAAGAGCGATGAAACAATTTTAGTCATGAGTCAGTAGTCATTAGTCATTAGTCATTAGTCATTAGTCATTAGTCAACAGTCAACAGTCATTAGTCATTAGTCAACAGTCATTAGTCATTAGTCATCAATTCCCCAGTCAACAGTCAACAGTCATTAGTCATTAGTCATTAGTCATTAGTCATCAAACATCTCCGAAAAATCAACTAAAATCTTTGCTACTTGAAGGTTGAAAGTTAATTTATGGAGATGTTTATTACTCAGGAGTCATGAGTGATTAATGATTGGTAATTGGTGATTAGTGATTGATTATTTTAAATCTAGTTCGGTTAATTACCCATCATAAAATTGTTTGATATCCCCCGTTGAGAATTTTGAGGGCTTTCGTGGTCACTACAAACATAATTAGAGTTATAGCGCTTCTCAAGCGTGGTGAGGTATGGGGGCGAGTCCTATGCCTATGCCCAATGCCCAATGCGCTATGCCCTATGCCCAAGAACACCTCATGTTACTGAGAAATGCTATATCTTATCTCCTCATAGCTGGTAAAAGTATAGTCATTTATAGACATGGGAGGCTTCAAGTCCCTCCCCTTTCACTTTTACTTTGAGCGGATTAACCCGCATTGGCCCAACTACGCAGCTCCCTATCAAGAAAGCTGAAGGCATTTGGGATTGCTTTTCTGAGAATATTGTAAGAAGCATTCACATCGGAATTAATTAACTGACCAGTTGATGTTTTGTACAAACCTCGTTTGATCCGTTTCCCAGTAAATACAGGCTCTTTTTCTGTTTTCCCGTAAACCGGAATTGGGTCTAAACCCAGAAAGCTACTTCTGGACGTGTAGGATTCTTCCTGCACAATCACCGTAATTCCCACTAACCGAGCTTTGTATTCCAACATTTCAATCAACTGAGAATGAGGAATGCTAAGAAAGTTTTGATTAGTTTTATTCCCTAACTCGATTTCAGTTTTCCACTGGGCATTCTTGCCAATTACTAGCGTCCCAATCTGCTTTGCCATCAAAATATCAATAATCACATGACTGGTATGATGCAAGTAATTATCAACTTTTTGATTGCGACAGCGTGTTAAGCGCGCTCATCCGTGGTGAAGTTTTGCGACCTCCTTTTAACTGGGATTGCAACTTTCCTTTACGTTTGTTGTAGAACTGGTTGATCGATTTTAATGGTCGCCCGTTAATCAACAAAGGGATAAATCCCGGCTGATTTGAAGTTAACGCCACTAAATTATCCAGCCCCAAATCAATACTAGCTACAGAGTTGGCATTGCCAAGGGTGGACTCCGGTTCATCATAAATTACCTCAATTACATAGGAATCACATTTCGGAACCAGTCTAACTTGACAAATCTGGTCGGGATTGAGTTGGGTTTTAATTGAAAGTTCAGTGCCGGAAAGCTTGATAATTCCTTTCTTCAACTGTTTGCGGCTAATCGCTTGAATGGTGTAAACGAGCAGGTTTCGCCCTTTAACTTTATCTTTGTACTTCGGCAATTTTGGACGACCCGTGAACTTGGAAGAATCAGCTTTGTAAGCATTGAATGCCTCAAAAAACGATTTCCAATTCTTGTCTAGTACCATCAATATTTGCTGACTGACTTTAGCAGGTAAAGCTTTATACGCTTCATGAGACTTCATCAAGCGGTTCATTTCGTTGTAGTTGACATAACCCCATCCATAAATAAAGCTCTGACGAATAACGTAATTGGCGGCATTGTAGAGGTTTTTGGATTTGAAGGCTAGTTCGTCAATCTGGGCGAAACGGTGTTCCGTCGATTTAATGATGTGTCTCTGGAGTTAGTTGCATTCAGAGCCTCCATCTCTCGGATGTGGTAGTTTATTTGCCTTCCACCACCGCCACGCAGTTGTGTAACTTATGCCTATTGCTTTAGCGTAGTCAGGTAGTTTCATTGTTAACCTCCTGACTACATATTATCATTCTTGCTTACTACTGCTTATAAACTTAATGAAGTTTTATAATACTGTCGATCGCCTGACCGCTGACTAAGTATTATTACTTAGACAAGGCGAACAGTTCTACCTTCTTCCTGCTTCCCGGTTCTTTTTTCCTGAAAATATCCGGATGGCTTGTGGAGCCTCATGAATGATTAACCTATGCTCGAATACCTCTGGGTAGTGGGAACATTACCCAAGCATTCGGCTGTGGACTGACAAACTCTTATGAGAAATGGGCTCAAACCTGAGTCATTTCGTAAGATTATGAGGCCATTAGGGTAGCAATTAAATCTGACAAAAAAAATATTGCTCAACTCTCAAGTTAAAAAATGCTAAAAATGACACCATTAGCTAACATTTTCAATGCCATGAAAGAGCCAGCAAAAAACCATCACAACTCGAAGTGGGGAGCCTTCTTGCTGATCCTAGCAGTAGGCTTTGGCGGCTGGAAAATTGGGCGGCCGGAACTGGCATCTTTTTTTAATAATATGGCATTTGAAAACTACAAAGCCAATAGATTGGCGGATACTCAAAAAGCATATGAGTTAGCGCTCGCTGTAGATCCAAAAAGCCGAACAGCTCTTTACAATTTAGGATGGCTTTGCGAAGAGGTGCAAGATTTACAATGCGCCCGAGGAAAATATCTGCAAGCTGCAAAACTCGGTCTGCCTGCTGCTTACAGCAATCTGGCTCGATTATATATAGTCGATCAAAAAAACTATCCGGCTGCGGTTCACTTCCTGTGGCAAGGTTTGAAATTAGCGGAGGACGATCGAGTAAAATATTCTTTACTCAAAAACTTGGGATGGGCTCGCCTAGAACAGGGTCGATATTCCGAGGCATTGCAGCATCTGGATGAAGCCATTAAACTTGATAGTGAAGGGCCAGCAACTTACTGCTTAAAAGCGCAAGTCCTAGAAAAAATGAAAAATACTAAGGCAGCGCTACCGCAGTGGAAAATTTGTCTAAAGTATGCGGATTCTCAAGAATTCGATGAGGATATATGGATAGGGATGGCACGTCAACGATTAAACGAGGAAAAAACAAATAAATGAAACGCACAGTTTTGTTTTCATCAACCATACTGGCAATTATAACGGTACTGGAGCTAAGTCAAGCCTCAACAGCACTCCCAACTCCTTCGACTGTTAACCCTGCCGTTAATGAATCAGTCGAAACGCCGTTCGACTTCAATCAATCGACCTGGCGGCGGTGCAGAGATAGAGATGGTGGAAAATATCCGTGTCCCAGATTCATCATGCCTTCGGAGAGCGAAAAATAAGAGTTATTTTCAATAAATTTTGTAGAGTGTACCATCACCACTTTACAGCAACAGGTATGTAGTATGTAGTAGTAAGTATGCAGGGTGTGCCGTCCGCACCTTATAGCATTTGAGATTTGAGATTAAGAATTGAAGAATTGGAAATAACTTATGGCGATAATGGTTTGCAGCTTGCATAAAGCTGCATTCTTTTTTTTGCACTGATATAACTCTTAATCATTGCTGTATCGGCTATTGCTGGAATCCACACCGGGCGCAGGGCTGTTTCATTCGACCTAGGGACAAACCCTCGTGAAGATGCCCGATATTTGAAACATCGATTTCATCATCCGTGGAGGGGGTAGGCATTCTTGGCACTACCCCTACAAAACGATGATTTCCCTGAGAATGAAACCGCCCTGCCACCGGGCGGGGAGAAAATCCCCGCCAGCAATTCTATCTACTCTCCCTCCGTCAAAGCTGAATCTTGCTGTTGGTGCGAGTTGCTGTAAAAACTAGCAATAATCGCCACCATCAACCACCAAAGCATATTAACTTCGGGCCTGTACCAAACTGTATCGACAAAACCGTGGGCCATCATGCCGGCTAAAGTTGCGATCGCCCCAATCAACCAAAACCCCTGATTCGTCGATTTTAGATTTTGGATTTTAGATTTTGGATTTCGGGATTCTTCGTCTAAATTAGAGATGTTAAATTGTGCATCCCGCAGATTTTTTATCTGCAACAAACCTTGATTGACGGTGACAGTCATCAGCCAAAGGAAACACATTAAACCGATAAAACCGGTTTCCACCGCAATTTCCAGCAGCACGGAATAAGCGCTTAAAGCAGTGAATCTCGGCTTCATATAAAGTGGATAAACTTTATTAAAAGCAGTGTTTCCCGGCCCAATTCCGAGAATTGGTCGATCGCGAATCATGTCAATCACCGCCGTCCAAACATTAATCCGAAAATTGTTACTGCTGTCACCTCGGCCGATAAACATACTCGAAACTCGATCGCGCAGAGGTTCCACTAAAGCCACTCCCAAAATTAAGGCTCCCGCCAAACCTCCTAACCCTAACGGCAGCGCCCAATTTCGCCAGAACCGAGGCATCAAAGGGCTGTACCAGTACCACAGCAGCACTAAAAATACCACCAGTAGAGCCACAAAACCGATCCAAGCACCCCGGCTGTCCGTGTAGCGCAAACACGCGCAATTCACCACCAGCATCGTCAGCGCTAAAACTCTTGTTCCCCATCCTTTCCACACAAAAAGTGCGGCGGCGCTCAATGCAATGGCCGGCAGTAAATAGGAACCAAGCAAGTTAGGATTTCCCAGAAAGCTGTAAACTCGCGTGACATTGGCTTGAGTAGAAGTCGGATCGTTCCAAGTAGCTAAGGGCGGCACTTTGTCAATCCACTGCCGCACGCCGTAGAAACTGACAATTAAAGAGACGTTCAAAAATACGGCAATTAACCACGATCGCCAACGGGGATCTCGCAATATCCGAGCCATCAGCGCAAAAAACAGCAAATACAGCGTTAGCTTGCTCCAACCAGTAGCAGCGGCGACTTTCACCGGCGACATCGCCGTTGCGACGGTGGCAATGCCCCAGTACAGCAGTACCAGCAAGTGAATCGGCGTGAAGGGGATCTCGCGATCGTCCGAAACAGTCAGCAGCACCCAAAATGCAGCGCTAGCCGCCATCAACACCCCCACCAAGGCATTGTTTACAAACGGCGCCAAACCGAAAGTCAAGGCCAGCAAAACAAAACCCAAGGGTTCTGCCCACTGCATCAGCCAGCTACTCTGCCGCCAACTGCGTAAAGAGCCGATCGCCAAATTGAATAAATAACTTCTACTTTGCCACTGAGAGAGCGGCAAATTTGCCAGAGTTAATTGTTGCCAAACTGAATTCATTGCTATTTTAGATTTGTACTTAGTAATCGGGCATTGGGCATCGGGCATCGGGCATTGGGCATCGGGCATTGGGCATCGGGCATTGGGCATTGGGAAAAAGGTAATTGTTATTTCTAACAACTGCCAACTGCCAACTGCCAACTGTCAACTGCCAACTGCCAACTGTCAACAGTCAACTAACTTCATCCTTCCAACAATTCCGTAGCATTTGTGCAGGGCAGCCAGAGCACGTAGCGATATCCAGATTCCGGGGTTCCTTGAATTGAGAGTTGACCGCCTTGAATTTCCACCAACTGACAGCAAAGCAGCAGCCCCAAGCGTTCCCTGGCCCCGTAACCAGCTAACACCGGTGCGCTATCCTCGGCATTCTGGGCCACCAAAGCCGCCAACTCAGAAAACGCCAGCGTTAATCGCTGCACACCCTGTGTCGGGAGTTGCGGTTCGAGTCCGGGGGAGTCGGTTTCGGAGTTCGAGGGCGAAGCGCTACCCGCTCCGACCTTCAACAAGTAGTCGGAGTAGAGTTTAGCATGGGGCAAACTTTCCCCTAACCAAGGATGAAAAACCCAAACTCCGATGTTGATACCCTCTTCTTTCCGAGAAACGTGGACTCGAATCACACTGCCTGCCCCAGCAGATTGAATAATGCTAAAAATTAAGTGGTGCAGCATTTGCTGAACCTTATCTTTATCTACCAACCAGATGCGCGATCCGGGCCCCACCGACAAATTAATTTCTTGCTCTCGTCTACTTGCCGCCGAGGAGAGGGTGGTCACAACCTGCTGGCACAAAGTTTCTATATCGACTGCGGTTCGCTTCAATGTGAAAGCGGAATCATCTAGTTCTGCCAGTTCCAAAATTTCTTCAACTAGCGATCGCAAAGAGCGGCTGCTGTCTTGGATCACGTCAATATATTCTTTTTGCTTGCTCGTTAATGGGCCATAAATTTCTTGTTTCAACACGCTTGCCATGCCGAGGACAGAAGTGAGCGGTGTGAGCAATTCCTGCGCTAAATTATTTAGCAGTTTTACCTTAATTGAGTTAGTAGACAAATCGATAGGTTTGTTAGTCATTGGTAATTTTTATTGGTTCATTGTCGATCGAGCGTTTGCGGTTCATGAGACCTATTCCAAAAGTCTATAACAATCTGTTTATAATTCACGACAAAAAAAAATATTGAAGAAAAATATATATTCCTTCTTCCCTAGAAGCTCTTGTTTATCTGAGTAATTAACTACCAGCCGGGAAGTCCCTCGGTATATTTAAAGGGGATTAATCTGAGCGCTGCGCGAAGTACCCCGTTGGGAATTACTCCTTGGGATGAAAGGCTCGTCGGGTGTAGGTACCCAAAGCGACAATTATTTCTGTATATCCCTTGATAATCTGGAAATACTCTGATAATATATTAGCAAGTGGGGGTGGAACTACCTCACTATAAAAAGCATGAGAAAAAAAAGGAAAAAGAAGCCAGCGGTCTAACTGTACTCAGTTGACAGTCAGGTTTGTTCACGATTTAATCATTGCTTCTAAAGCTGATTGCAAGTCTTGAGTGAGTTCGGCAACTGCTAACCTGCGGCTGGTTTGATATCGATCCCAACGATCGCTCACTGATATCGGTTCGCCCACGGTCATTTGTACTTGCTGTTTGCCCAACTTGGGGCGGCCGAAAGGATTTCCCCCTTTGATGCGAGCCAGTACGTCCCACAGCAGTAAAGTTGTTTCTGCCAAACGTTCTGCTGTCAGTTGTTCTTCGACGTACCTGCCCGTGACGGACACGAAACTTTCTACAAGTCTCATGTGCCACATCCGAAGACTTGCTTCTTCAGCGAGGCGATCGGCTAATCCTCTTTCTAAGGGAGAAAGTGCTGCAATATCTTTGATATCTTCTCGATAAATATACTCCCAGCCTGCTTGTTCAAGACGGCGGCAGCGGTCTATTAAACTGCCTTTGGGCTTTAAGTTAAAATATTCTTCTGCTACTTGCAAACCCACGTCTAACAGTGCTTTCAGTCGAGCCATCATTACTTCATTGCCAGAATCATTTCCCGTTTTGTTGGGTAGCGATAATGATGTTAAAATAGAGGTTTCTGGATGTATTTCTTTATGATAAAAACGGCTGTAAAACTCTTCCATTACTGACAGTAAATGGCTACCCAGTCGAATCAGGCGCAGATATTGGAATTTGTGATTTTGGTTTTCGGAAGCGGGATTTGTGGTCGGTAAATTGGCGAGGTCGGTGCGTTCTAAGGGTGGCAGTCCGCAATCAATTTCTAATTGAGTTAAAAGTTTTTCTAGGGGTTGCCAAGGTGGATTGACATAGCGGTATTGAATGCCGATCGGCACAATTAAAACTTTTTCAGTGCGTCCGGCTTTTAGCAAATCTTCAACGCACCAGAAACCCATTTGAGCAATTCCCGGTTCGAGGGGGCTAACTATTTCATTGTGACCGTTGGTAGCGCCTTCTGGGGCGGCGGCGATCGGGAATTGGCTGTTGGCAAATAAATTGCGGGCCGATCGCAATCCGACGCGATCGATTTTACCGCGAACAATGGGAGTGCCACCGAGTTGGGAATACAGCCAGCCGACTCCCGCACCGGCCCACAGGGGAATGCCGCGATCGTAGATAAAGTGGGAATGTACCGGGAATTGCAGGGGAATGCCTTTGGCCCGCGCCGCCTGGGGAACGAGTTTCCAAATTAGTTGTCCCAAACAGTAGGGATCGTCTGAGTTGGGGTGGCGGAAGGCTAGCAAGAAGCGAACTTTCTGATTTTGAAATTGGTGGAATAGTTCGGCGAGGGTTTCGACGTTTTCGGCTTGAATGTGGCTGATATTCGTCCGAAATCGCAGCCACCAGGGGAATATTTGCTTACAACCTTGCATCACTAGCGGGTTGTAGGCTGGGGGTATGAATTCCAGCGGCGGCTGAACTTGGCTAATTGAATTGGGCATTTGGCGGTTTGAGATTTTAGATTTTAGTTAAGACGGCGGTTGAAACCGCCCCTACAGAAACAAAACCCGCCTGCGCGGGTTGAAGAGTAAACTCCCCTAAATTCCTGAGATGAAATTCCTCTGAGATGACTAACCCAAGCATATTGGTTTATAGCCACAAACGCACAATTCCTGTCACTAAGATTTTGGAAATCCCAAATTTAAAATCTCAAGTTTAAAATCCTATTGTGCCGCTTCAAATATCATTTCTTGGAAGTTAATGACATCCGATCGCGGATCGCAGTGGGTGACTTTGACTTCTAGCCGATCGCCGATTGCGACCGATCGACCAAATCGCATTGCCAATTCTAAACCCAAATCTTCCAATAAAATCAATCCGAGATTGCTGTCTTCCCTCAGCCAGCGCAGCATTAAAGCTTCCCAAACTTCATCGGGGTTGCGCCGCAAATATTCCAATCCCCAATAGCGGTTAGTTTGGCGTTCGACGGTGGATGCTTCTTTAACTGCGGTGCCGAGACACATGACAATATCCTGTATTTCTTGGGCCGAAAAAGGTAGGGGTTCGCCCCGCAGGTGGGCTTTGATTTGGAAGTGAGCCAGCAAGTCGGTATAGCGGCGGATCGGGGAAGTAACTTGAGTGTATAATTCCAAACCCAAGCCGGCGTGGCGTCCGGGGGTGAGGCCCATTTCGCTGCGGGGCATACACCGGCGCACGGCGCAAGCGCGGGCGGGGCCTGCAGGCACGGCCAGCAGTTCTTCATCGGGAGGAAGTTCGGGCTGTGGCTGATAGCGGTAGGGTATGGGTAGGCTGTGAGCTTGACCGTAGCGGGCTGCTAGTTCACCGGCTAAAATCATCATTTCGGCTACTAGCATCCGGGCGGTGGAGTCGTCGATGACGTGGATTTTGATGTCGTCGCCGTTGACTTTGATGACGGATTCTGGCATGAATATGCTGATTGCCCCTTGGGCTTCCCGCCATTTTTGGCGCAGTTTTGCTGCAGAGGCGATCGCTGCTATTTCTGGTTCTGCTTCGATTCCCAACTCCAGCATTTCGTCTACGTCATCGTATGTCAAGCGGTAGGTAGGTTTTATGGTGCTGATGTGGATGCTGTAATCTTGAGCCGCGCCGAGTTCGTCTAAGGTGACGCTGAAGCTGAGGGCGCTGCACTCTTTGCCTTGAATTAAACTCATCGGCCCGGTTGCCAAAGCTGGGGGAAACATGGGGATCATTCCCGTGGGCAGGTAAACCGTAGTGGTGCGCTTTCTGGCTTCGAGGTCGAGTTCGTCTCCGGGGGAAAGCAAGCGGGTGGGATCGGCGATGTGTATCCAGATCCGCTGCTGGCCGTTTTCGAGGAATTCTAAGCTGAGGCCGTCGTCGATTTCGGTGGTGCTTTCGTCGTCGATCGTGTAAACCTTGAGGTGAGTTAAATCGACACGATTTGTGTCCGAGTCGGTTGGGGGATTTTCTAGGCAGCGTTGGGCCACTTCTAATACCTTTGCGGAGAATTGTAGGGGAATTTGGCTGCGCCGCAAAAACAGGTTTTCGTGGGTACTCCAGAGGCCGAGCTCGACTAGGAGGCCAAATGCTGCTTCGGGGTTTTCGGATCGTTGTAAGCTGGCTAAAGTTTCTAAGGCTGGGGTGCGGTGCGTTGCTTCTTCTCCGAGGAGGGCAAAGCGTTCTAGGGCGTCGAGGCGAGTTCGATCGCTGTGTTCCCAATCTACCTTTTCCCCTGTCAGCCGCTGTTTGACTCGATCCCAAAATCCTTGGGATTCTTGGTGTCGCTGCTGTTCTACTTCTTGCTGGTGTTTGATTTCGGCTACTTGGGCTGCCGATCGCGGTTCGTAGCGATCGCCCTTTTGTTTAAAATACAGTTTGTCTGTTGATAACAAACAGTAAGCCGCGTAACACTGGGCCGCACTACTCTCAGAAAATAACAGCTTTGCCAGGGATTCGGGATCTGCTGTTTCTCCGTCACCGACTAAAAGTTCCCAAGCGACTTCCAAACTCGACGGATCTGAGTATGCTTCTACTTCTTTGAGAAATTTGGGAATATCGGAGGGTTTGTAAGTTTCTCCGACTACTTCGTAGGTGATTTGTTTGGGCGGTATGCTGTGCGGTTGACCGTTTTCGTCTACCACCACCCAGTTTTTCTTGCCGTCGGGGCGATCGGCAACTGCCAGACGGCGGTCGCCGTGCACTCTAAATTCTACTAACGTTCCCTTCTCCACTTGCCAGCTTTATATTTGAGATTTTGGATTTTTACAGTAGCCACTTATCGAGTTTCGAGCTTGCGATTTTAGATTTTGGATATTGGCAATTTTTCTGGTCAATTGTGAAAGTTAAAATCTCAAAAGTTGTTCTTTCTTCTTGCTTTTTTTTTAACTTTTGACTTGTGATTAAGACTTGCGCTGCGGCGACTCTTAACCCTATTTCACGATTATTTCGCTGCATTCTTGCTGCACTTTTAATGGCAGAAAGACGTTGTTTTCGCGCAAGTCTTATTCCCAGTCCAAAATCTAAAACCCAAAATCCCAAATCCTGTTAACCTTCTTGGTTTACGAAGGGCATCAAAGCTACAATTCTTGCTCTTTTGATGCTTCTGGTCAGGTCTCGCTGCTGTTTGGCAGTCAAACCGGTAATCCGGCGGGGCAAGATTTTACCGCGTTCTGTGACGTATTTTTTGAGCAAATCGACATCTTTGTAGTCGATCGGGTCTCCTGGTTTGATGGGCGAAACGCGCCGGCGAAAGTAAGTCATGGTTTGTTTTTTGTTGACTGTTGACTGTTGACTGTTGACTGTTGACTGTTGACTGTTGACCAATAACAACTGACAACTGACAACTGACCACTGATCTACTTGATCTCTTTGTGGGCAGTGTGGCTGTTGCAATGGGGGCAGAACTTTTTGAGTTCCAGCCGCGCCGTCGTGTTGCGACGGTTCTTGGTGGTGGTGTACCGAGACACGCCTTTTGAGCGTTTGCTTACGTTAGTACGGCACTCAGTACACTCTAGAGTAATTATGATGCGGACGCCTTTAGCCATAATTCTAAATAAATTTCGACTAATTTAAACACAATTTATTATCTTCTCACATTGCTCTGCACTTGGTCAAGCAATCTTCTAACTTTGATGTCGAGGGAGTAGCCGCGGCGGGTTCCGACGACCATCGTCCCGCCGATGCGATCGTGGAAAGCTTGGGGAAACCTTTCGCCGGAGTTGAGGGCAACGCTACAGTCGATCGCCAGGGGCAGCATCAGCAGCAAGACGGCGGCGTTGGTAGAGGTGAGCCCAGCTATACCTGCGAAGGCTAAGGCGGCGCAAAAGCCCAGCAATGCTTCGCGCTTGCACAGTTCTTGCACTCCGGGAGTCCGTAGGAATCTGGTATCGGCAACTTTCATGTCCAAAGCCCAGCGCCCAATACTTTGACCTTGGTTTTTCCTGACGATGGCTACGCGCAGGATCAGCCACAGCAAAACAAAAAATATGGTTTGGGCGATCGCATTATTGCCCAGAAGCAAACTGGGCAGCCAAACTGCGATTCCGTCGATGCAGAAGGCTGCTGCGCGGCGGCCGACGGATACTTTGGGAAGGAGGGGTACTAAATCGGAACTCATAGGCAAAAAGGTCGATCGCTACTAGCTACTTTTTCATATTAAGCTCTCGATTAATCGATCGGCATCAATGGCGCGTAACTCAAGTTCCAAGCCCACCGCTAATTATTCAAGCGGAAAATGGATTTTCGCCGATTCCCAACTGCTTTTTCGAGTTTTCCACCTCTTCCCAGAGTGCTTGTATCTGAGTAAATGCCTGTTCTACAGAGATTTTACCGTTAGATGTCAAGGAACTGATGTAACCCACTCGCTGAGAAAACTCTTGTAAATTCGCATTAAATACTAAATTCTCTGGCTTTACTTCACCGTAATAGCGAGTTTGAGGATATAAAAAATTTGAATTGGCTACCATTGCTTTAACCTCGCATGAAAACTTGTTTCCTGAACTAATCAATATTATTATAAACTGGGATTACCTTCTAAAGTTGTGCTGTAACTAGCAGAAATCCTGTGACATTTGGCGATTTTTTTTGTGATGGCAATTACACCGACAGATGAGGGTGACAAAAACCTCAGTAATTTCACATATACAAATTACGCAGGCGCGGTCAACAACCAGGTTTCTGCCTTAAGGCTTATAACTTCGGATTGGGTGTCCAAACCAGGTTTTTGTTAGTCCAGGACTGAGTTATTGAAATAAGTGACAAAAACCCCTGAAATGGATAATATTATTGCAGACATAAATAGTTAGAGTTTTAGTAGGAATCTGCGTAATGTCTCCCAATGCGCGTGAAGCGAAGCTATCCCGAAGGGAATCGCCCCGTCCCAAACCCCGGCTGAGGCAAGTTTTAATTAGACTTGCCATCACAGTAATTACTGCTATTATCGCCTTCAACATCCCTCACTCCTTAATCCCCATGTTTAAAGAACCCGTATCCCAAGCAACGCCCCCACCAGAAATCCAGAACGTGCTCGCCGGCAAGCGCAAAATTGTGACAGTGGGCGACAGCATCACCGAGGCAGGGAAATACCCCGGAGGTTACGTTTGGCTGCTGGAACGCTATCTGAGTGCTCTTTATCCCGATCGCCAAATCGAAATCGTCAACGCCGGAATCTCCGGTAACAAGGCGACTGATATGCAAGCGCGCTTCCAGAAAGATGCGATCGACCAAAAACCAGATTTAGTAATGATTAATGTCGGAGTCAACGACGTTTGGCACGCTTTCTTTGACTTCCAAAACCGTCAGTTTTATCCGCAAGGCAAGTTGCCCACGGGAGTGCCACTGGCAGAATATCGGGAGAAAATAACTCAAATGGTGCTGGCGGCAAAAGCCGCAGGAATTCGAGTTATACTGCTTTCTCCTACTCCGATAGGGGAAAATCTCGACGGCCCAGAAAATCGCAGGTTGCAAGAGTATATTGCCGCGATGCGAGAAATTGCCTTGCAGAATCAGTGCTTGTTTATCGATTTGAATGGGCCTTGTCGGGAAGTTATCGGCACGTATCAAAAGCACGCGGGCAAAACTCTGAATTTGTTAGCTGCCGATGGAGTTCACCCCAATCCATCGGGATATCGAATTATTGCTTTTACTATCTTGCGCGGTTTGGGCGTACCCGCAAAGGATATTGAGAATTTGGAAGTCACAAATTGAATCTTTGAATTTAGTTACGTGTTGACTGTTGGCTGTTACTTGAAAGTATCCCAGCTACCAGCCCCCTGATTAGTCTAGGGGGTAAATTCTTCAAATATAAAATCATTCAATCGGCGGATGATACCGCTTCAACCAACAGCTACCAATAATCACCAACGCCACCACAACTATAATTTCCGTCCAAAAAAACGAAAGGAAATCGCTGGCAGTTCCCACTGGTGGCACCCCAGGTTGAGCGTTGCGAATAGCGGGAAAAGCAAACAGCATCACAGCAGTCCAACTCAGCATTCCCACTTCCGGCAACTTGCCAGATTTCATAACTTTTAATGCTAGCAAAAGCGCCATAATTGACAGCACCCACATGATGACAATAATCACTAACGCAAAGAATTTCACCGGCAGCGATCGAGTTGCAGAAACATCGATATAAATAAAGATAGATGAATTCTCTTCCATCGGCTTATAACTGATGTCGAAACCGGGAACGTCGGCATGAAAATTAAATTGCAGCGGCACGGGATTCAGTTCAAAGGGAGCAAACTTTTTCCCAATCGAAGGCAACGGGTCAATCGAAATAGCTACTTTAGCAATGTGCTTGTCAAACGGATAATTATTAATTTTTCCTTTGACTAAGTTAAACTTCAATGCAGGGACAATCATCGGTTTGCCTTCTTTAAAGGTAATTTCCGAATCCGGTACATTGGCGCCGTTAACTGTCATTAACAAGTCTTGAGCCGGGTAAGTTGGCCCTTTTTTATAAATACCTTTGAGTTCAAACTGCAAGCGGGCTTCTAATTCGTTTTTAATGGGATCAACGGCAATTAATGTCATTTTAACCTCAACCAAGCCTTTGGACGCTACAGCGCTTTCGGGAGATAAATTATAAGGCTCTTGGGCGTTAGCATTGTGAGAGTAAATAGATAAGATAATTGCCAAGATTACGACGATACTGCAAATTAAAATAAGTAGTTTTTGGATAGGAAATTTGTTGACAGTTTGCATTTACTAGGTATTTTTATGTGTTAAATTGTTGTTAGTATTTCTCGCAGTCTCCGCAGTCCGCCAGGGGTTTAAACCCCTGGCTCATAGAAGACAGTCGGTTAAAACCGACTGAAGAAACCCGATCGATAATAAATGTTGGTTTTAGTCCTCTTTGAGAGGACTTTCGCTGTGAGCCGGGGGTTTTCAACCCCCGGCGGGCTGTGGCGAGCGGCGCAAGAACCAGGCGAATCAACGCGCAACTACGAACCGATAGGAAGCAGTACATTTGGTGTAAAACTGCCGTGCAAACCGTAGGGAATGTGCTGTTTTAAATGCAAGCGCGCTACAGGGCCTTTGGTGATGTCGCGAGCATCTAAAATCACTAAGGTCGATCGATGATTAGCTGCATCATACATTAAAAGCAGCAGCCAGCCGTCATCCTCAGCCGTTGCACCTTCAGGCGAGACGCCTGAACCACGGGGAACAAACACCGGTTCCCCCGCAAAACCGCGCGGCGCCGCACTCCAAATTTGCCTTTCACCAGTCACGAAATCCATTTTGAGGATAGCTTGCAAAGGAGCATTTCCAGTGGGAGCATCAGCAGCACCGATATACAGATATCGGTAAGGTTGTCCGACATTATTGGGATGCAAAGTGGGAAACTCGCAGCACCGAGTTTCAACAACTTGATGCTGTACGGTTTTGTCTTGCAAATTCAACTTAAACCGCCACAATTCGCCCGCTGGAACGCTGTCAAAATCAATCTCCCGAAAATCGCCGTCTGCTTCTACAGTGGGAAATGATTCGTAACAAACTGAATCTACAAAAACTTCGTCTCCTTCTTCCCATGCGTTGCAGTGGTGGAAGACAAAACAAGGTTCGGTTTCTAATATCTTCACCTCGTCAGTGCCGTTGCGGGGAATTAAAATTGCTTGCGTTGGCTTGTTTGGCGAAAATTTAATGCACTGGGATGCACTCCGAAATCCTAACACGAATGGTAGAGGATTAAATGAGACGGGATTTTGGAAGAATATGCAGTAATTCGGGGTAATTACCATGTCGTGCAGGAAGGCAAAACCCGGTATTGCATGGGCGTGACGCTGCAAAAGTTTGCCGCTTTCGTCGAATTCGTAAATAGTGATGGTACTCGACAAACCGGGCTTGACAGAAAAGTTTACTAATCTGTCTCCTTTGCCATTTTTCCCTTTTTCAATTCTGGGGTGGGCGGCGAAGGCTTCACCGGGTTGTAAAACGCCGTCTAGGGTATCTAAGCCGAGTGTTTCTAGGGTGCGTGGGTCGAGTCTGTATGGTTCTGCTGCTTCCCAAAGTGCTAGCAGTTTGTCGCCCCAATAAATGATGTTGGTGTTGGCAATGTTTTTGATTTTGACATCAAAGATGTTGGCAAGCGGGCCCCCCGGTTTCTGTGTGCCGAAAACGCCTCGGTGGAGGATTTTTCCGGCTTTTTGTTCGGCGATATAGCCTTCTGTGCGGACGAATCGGTTGCGGAAATGGGCGCGGCCTTCGGATATTGCGATCGCACAAATCATGCCGTCGCCGTCAAAGGGGTGGTGGATGCGCTGGCCGTTGACTTCCAATAATCCGGGCCCGTTGCGAAAGAATGTGCCTTGCAAGCCGGCGGGAATTTCGCCTTCTATGTTGTCAATCCAGTAATCGGATTCGTTGGGTTGGGATTCGTAGCCGCGCTGCCAGTCTGTGCGATCGTATGATACGTTTTGGGCGGCTGTTTGAGGTGCGGAAATTTGTAAGTTTTGCATTGGTGTTACGGGAGCGAATTTTTTAACCGCAGAGAACACAGAGGGCGCAGAGAGAAGGAAATTAGGAGAATTGGGAAACACAGTTAAATTCATCCGTGTATCCGTGTCAAAATCCGTGTGTGCCTTCCTTTATTTGCTATCTGCTGTGCGCCTTTGTGACCTTACTGTGGGTACTAAGTCGGGAAAGTATTCGGGCATGAAATGTTGTCCGCCTGGTTTGGAACTGCCCGGTTCTGGTTCTAATACGGGAAGAGACTTTTGAGAGTTTGGATCGCCGCTTTCTGTGCTTTCGGCGGGCAGCCAATTTAAGAACGGTAGGGGCAGAAGTGTGGACAGGTTTGTGATGATGACTAGCAGCCAGAGGTTATCAAAATTGCGATCGGTAATTCCTAGCAAGTGGGTCAAAAGTGCACCGCCTTCGTGGGACAAAAGTCCTGCTAAATTTGTGATTGACATCAGCAGCGCAAATAAAGTTGCTTCGACGCCGGGGGGACACAATCGCGCGGAAAGTACCAGCACCGGCATATAAGCAATTTGTCCGATTACTGTCAGGATCAGGCTGTCTCCGATGCTGAACCATTGATCGTCAATTCCTAAAGCTCGGTTGGCATGAGTTACTAATAATAAAGTAGTCATGCCCAAAGCAGTCGCAATGACGGTTGACCAGCCAAAAATTACTCGAAATGGAACTGTTTTGAGGAACCGCTGAAACAGCCAGACGCCGGCGAGGGCGGCAATGCTGGTAACGAGGCGCACTCGGCCGAGAAATTCTGGTTGAAAGCCTAATTCGTTGGTGGTGAAAAAGAAGAAGGCGGAGTCTGAGCTTGGGGTGGCTTGCCAGAGGAAGAGAAAGGCGGTGGGCAGCCAAATTGTTTTTTGGGTAACAGCTTGCCGCAGTTGTTTTAATTGGTCTTTGACTGTTTCAAAGTCGGTTCTTTTGTTGGTTTTTTCTTCGGCAATTAACCAAGCTGTTGCTGATACAATTAGCGGGAAAGATGCGGTGATTAAAAAGATAGTATGAGTGCTGAAGTGTTGCAGCAGGGAACCGCTGAGGTAGGCCGTAATTAGTCCGCCGAGGGCTGCAGCGCCCCAAGACAAGGATTGCAGGGAACCTGCGTCGGTAACGGATTCTTTTCTGGCCCTTTCGACTACCAGGGAGTCGGCGATTACGTCGCTGACGGCGAGGGAGAGGGAACTCAGGGCGATCGCCCCTGTAGTGGCAAGCGGTGTGTGTACAATTGTTGCGAGGCTCACCCATGCTGCAGTTCCCAGCAGCCCGGAGAGGACGATGTAAGGGCGTCTGCGGTAGCCGAATATTGGCAAACCGTCCGACATGAAGCCGAACACGGGTTTGATAATCCAAGGCAGGGCGACGACGCCCAGCATTGCCGAGACTTCTGCCGGACTCATGCCGAGTTCGTCTTTGAGAAAGAAGCTGACGGCTAAGCGGGCTAGTCCGAGAATGCCTTGGACGAAGTAAATCAGTAAGATGGCTATGAGTTCGGGGGTTGGCTCATTCCCAAAGAATACTTTTTCTTTTAAAGATTCTTTGAGTTTGCTGACGCCGGAGGGGGAAACGAGCATTTGAGCAATATTTCTTAATGAATCTCAATATTTATAACACATTCTTAATGGTTTGCGGGAACTGCCGGAGGTGGGATGCGAAAGTGAAGGGGAGGTGGCAGCTACTATAAAATTATGATGAGCTCGAATTAAAGGATTTTGGGTAGCAATGAAAGCAGAAATTAGAATTGTCTTTCTCGCAGTTGCTGGGATGTTAGGAATGGGGGCTAATTTAGCCTCAGCAATACCTGTTGCTAACAGGCAAGGTGATTATCCGGTGCCGCCTGCGAGACAGCGGGGCAACAGGCAGGTAAATTGGTTGGTTGTTGACTCTGATTCTAAAGGGTTGAATTGCCGGATGGCTCAGAGATTTCGCTCAATTTCTGTAGACGGTTTGGATGCGCCTGCTGAGTTGTTTGAAAGAAATAAACACAATGTTTCGCAGTGGCCTGTGGTGACTGTTTTTCGGCGGGGACAGCGCTTGGAAGCGGTGACGGGAAATAATGCAAATCAAATTATGATTGCTGACTCTCAGGGCAAACCTTGGCTGCCGATTTCCACGGATAAGGGTAATTGTTTTGTGCGGGCGAACAGCCGTTTTATTAAACCGACTCGGGAAAATCCTACTACTTTGAAACCTTTAGAATAAGGGACAATGGAAACAGGAAAAAAATCGTTAGGTCATACAATCTCCATGAAAACCGCGAGCAATTCTCAAATCCTGACAATCCAACTGTCTCCTGAAGACAGCGAAAGGCTTTTGGCAGAAGCAAAACGCCGTCGAGTTGATGCGGAAAGCCTAGCCTCTATGCTGCTGCACGATAGCTTAACCGAGCTAAATCCTGTTTCTTTGGCTGATATTAAATCTTTGGAAAAATTGTACAGCTTCCGGGGAGAAACAGAAATATTGCTGTTTCTGGAAAAATATCAATTTTTGATTCCCGTATTGCTGGAAGCAGCAGACAAAATTTGCCATTACTTCCCGGATGCTAAGTTATTTATTGAATGCGTGACTGACCCAGAAGCTGTCGAGGATTCTATGTTAGAATTAGCCATTTGCATGAACGTAACCCCAGAGGAAGCTGTTGACAAACTTAATCAGTTTCAAGATGAGTGGTGGTTAAATTTATCAGATAAAATACGACAGCCACTCTGTCCTATCTTAGAATATCCAGATGACTTTTGAATGGTTAGAATATCTTAATTTAGCTAGAGAACTTGTAGGTAAAGCAACTACCCCCGCAAATGAAGAAGCTAAAGTGCGTGCTGCTATCAGTAGAGCCTACTATGCAGCTTTCATTCAAGCCCGAAACTATTTACGGGATACCGAAGGACTTTCTATTCCAAAGACAGGAGAAGCTCACAGATACGTTCAGGAACAATTCGCTGTCAGTCCCGATCGCACTCGCAAGAAAATAGCAGAAAATTTGAGGTATTTGCGAAGCTATCGCCGAAAAGTAGATTATGATGATGCAGTACCAGGATTATCCGGTATTGCATTAATAGCTATTGGAATCTCCGAGAAAGTAATATCGGATTTGAGTAGTTTGTAAGTATAGAGTCCAGGGTTAAAATATATGATTATCGATCCTAAAAATGTGCCGGAAATAACGGGTTCCAAGTACCCTCAGCAATTTCAATCTGCTGTTTTGGGGAGAGTTAAAAAACGCTTGGGCGATGCTGCCGGATTGCAGAATTTTGGGGTAAATTTGGTGAGGCTGGCACCGGGAAGTTCTTCTGCTCTCAGGCACTGGCATACCCGTCAAGATGAGTTAATCTATGTTCTGGAAGGGGAAGTTACTGTGATTACAAATTCGGGAGAGCAAGTGCTGAAACCGGGTATGGCGGCGGGTTTTCCGGCGGGTGATGCAGACGGACACCATTTAGTCAACCGCACGAATTCAGATGTTGTTTATCTGGAAATTGGCGATCGCACTCCGGGAGATAGTGCCGAATATCCCGATGACGATCTAATTGCCAAAGCTAGCGATAATGGTTGGATTTTTACTCGCAAAAATGGCGAGGTTTATGAGGATTAAAAAATTATGAGTCAAGTGAATCTTTGGACTTCGGCGGAACACGCTTTGTGGTATCTTGCTAAAGCTGATGGAATTCCTCACCGCACTGAAGGTGAAGCGGTTTTGTTGGAGGAAGTGCCGAAAAATGTTAAGCGAATTCTGGATGTGGGTACGGGAGACGGGCGGTTGCTGGGTCTGCTTAAGTGCGATCGACCAAATGTTGAATGTGTGGCGATCGATTTTTCGCCGACAATGCTGGAAAAAGCCAGAATTCGCTTTGCTGATGACCAGAATGTCACGGTAATCGAGCACAATTTTGATGAATCCTTACCGGATTCGGGCAAGTTTGATGCGGTTGTTTCTAGTTTTGCGATTCATCATGTAGCAGACGATCGCAAACGTTCGCTTTACACTGAGATTTTCGCGCTTTTGGAACCGGGAGGCATTTTTTGCAATTTGGAGCACGTAGCGTCACCAACTCCCGCTTTGCACGAGAAATTTCGAGAGGCAATTGGTATTAGCGATTCGCCCGATGATCCGTCTAATAAATTGCTGGATGTCGAAACGCAACTGCGCTGGTTTAGAGAAATTGGTTTTGACGATGTAGACTGCTATTGGAAGTGGCGGGAACTCGCTTTATTAGTTGGGGTGAAACCTGTTTAGAGTATTTCGTGAAATTCCTAGATTAGGTAAGGACACGGCAGTGCCGTGTCCCTACAAATATCGCATACAATCTGTATGACTTGCGTGAATTAATTAAATTAAATCCGGTACTTTAGGTTTGATTCGGCGCTCGTACCAGTTCATTAGCGGGGTGGAAGTAATACCGTGCAAAACCACAGAAATTATGATTGTTGAAAAGGTAATCCAGGCAATTCTTTCCCCTGTTTCGCCTTCCAAACCCTTACCAAAAGCATAGGTAAGATAATAGATAGAACCGACACCACGAATGCCGAACCAGCCATAAAGCCAGCGGTTGGCGGGATGCAAAGGACTGCCGATCGTACTAATCCAAGCTCCCACAGGCCGGATTAAAAAAATCAACAATCCAGCTACTAAGAGGGAGTATCCTCCATAGGCCAACATAGGCTCTAGGCGCAAAAGCGAACCTAATAGTAAAATAGTTGCTACTTCCATTAACTTTTCTATGCGCTCGGTAAAGTGCAGTTGGGAAAGTGGCTTTTCTAGATTGTGGTAACTCCGCTGCACGACAATTCCTGCTACAAAAACTGCGAGAAATCCGTAGCCGTTGACTACTTCTGTGAGGGAATAGGTGAGCAGAATTGTGCACAGAGCAATGAAATCTTCCATTAATTGATCGGCCGGTCGATAGTGTTGGAGCCGGCGATCGATCCAGGTGACGGCTTTAGCTACTAAAATTCCCATAACGATACCTGCGGCGATCGCCCAAATCAAGTCAACTGCTACCCACTGCGAAAACCACTTCGACCAGTTGTTATCTTTTAGCGAATAAATGCCGAAATAAACAAAGGGAAAAGCTAAAGCATCGTTTAAACCGCCTTCCGATGTTAAACCAAAGCGCAATTCATCGCGATCTTTTATATGAGCTAACTGAACTTCTGAGGCCAAAACTGGATCGGTGGGAGCGAGAATTGCTCCGAGTAAAATCGCCGCGCCCCAATCTAATTTCACAAACCAATGACCGATCGCAGCCACAGCAAAAATCGAAATTGGCATTAAAAAACCGATCAGCCGCACTGTGGAATTCCAAGCCCAAAGTTGCAGCGGGCGATTCATTTTTAAGCCGCAACTGAACAGAGAAACAATAACTACAAATTCTGTGAGTCTTTCTAAAAATTGAGCTTCGGGACGCAACTCAATCAGCTTGACGCCGTAGGGCCCCAATCCGATACCGACAACTAGATAAATTAAGGCATAAGACACCGGCATTCGCGAGATCCATCCCGAACCCAAGGTGACGCTCAGCAGGAGGATGCCAATAACTAGCAATTTGAGAATGTAACTATCCACCATAGAGAGCACACTTTTAATCAGGTTTACCAAGTGCGATTCTGACAGATAAAAGCTTCTGCGGCATCCACCACCCGCTAGATTCACATATCCTCCGAAAGTTGCATTTGTTATACCAAATTGTTTATGCTTCTAGCCTGCGGCTGCGGGCTTTGTCTTTGGAACCAGTAAACTCCGTGACTTACAATCGCTCGGAATTGTTTATTGCATTCATCTGACTAATAACTAATAACTAATGACTAATGACTAATGACTGAGGACTAATAATCAATTAGAAAGACCACTTTTTTCGGTAGCAATGATATGCAAATCTACGTGTTTGAGCGATCGCACTAACTGTTGAGTTAAAGAACCCCGCAGCAGCAAATGCCAGCGGGATTGCTGGCTTTCGCCGATCACAATTTGAGTAATGCGATACTGTTTCGCTACCTCCGAAATCGCTTTGGCTATATTATTGCCGTTTACCCGCAAAAATTGCCCGTTAAATTCTTGACAAAGTTTCTCACAAGTTTCAACGTGCAAGCTTTCTGCTTTTGTTAAAAATCGGTCGGGATCGTTGACAAACACAGCATAAAATTGGGCATTCATGTAGCTAGCAATCCTCGCGCCCCGCCGCAGCAGTTGCAAGGAATTCGGATAAGTCGAGATGCACACTAATACTCGTTCGTGAATGTTGCAAGATTGACCTTTTAAAGTTGCTGCCTCGTCTTCAACATTGTCTGCTACTTCTCGCAGGGCAAGTTCTCGCAAAGCAATTAAATGACGGCGCTGGAAAAAGTTTTCTAAAGATTGTTCAATTTTTTCGGGAGCATAAATTTTTCCTTCTAGCAACCTTTCTTCTAAAGTTTCCGGCGTTACATCGACAACGACTATTTCGTCAGCATCTTCGAGGACGCGATCGGGTACTCGCTCTCGCACTACAACTCCGGTAATTCGAGCTACTAAATCGTTGAGGCTTTCTATGTGTTGAATGTTGAGCGTGGAAAAAACATCAATCCCAGCCTTGAGAATTTCTTCGACATCTTGATATCGTTTTTCTCGCAGAGAACCCGGAATGTTGGTATGAGCCAGTTCGTCTATTAATGCTAATTGAGGACGGCGTTCTATGACAGCATCCGTATCCATTTCGTTGAGTATTTTTTCGCCGCGCCGCATTTGTTTTTTGGGAACTATTTCTAGTCCCTCGGCTTTAGCTGCTGTCTCTTTCCGCCCGTGAGTTTCTAACAGTCCAATTACCACATCAATGCCTTCAGATTTGAGCGTGTGTCCTTCTTCCAGCATTCGGAAAGTTTTGCCGACACCGGGGGCCATGCCGATAAATATTTTGTGCTTTCCCCGGCGGGGGGTGCGATCGTAAGTGCGGTTCGGCTGGGCGTAAACCGCGTCTGGATTGTTGGTAAGTTCGCTAGAGTGAATCATAGCTGAGTAGTGGGTTGTCAGTTGTCAGTTGGCAGTTGTCAGTTGGCAGTTGTCAGTTGGCAGTTGTCAGTTGTCTGTTGTCTGTTGTCTGTTGTCTGTTGTCTGTTGCTACAAATAACTAATAACAAATAACAAATAACTCATAACTAATGACTAATGACTAATGACTAATGACTAATGACTACGGACAACTGACTACTGACTGTCAACTATTGTAAACGGTCGAGAGCCAAATTCAGTTTGAGGACGTTAACTCCCGGTTCGCCGAAAATGCCGAGAAATCTGCCATCTGTATTTTTGGCTACCAACATTTCTACTTGATTGAGATTGAGCGATCGCACCGTTGCTATCCGCTGAATTTGCGCCCTAGCTGCCTCTAGGCTAATGTGCGGATCGAGGCTAGAACCAGAGGTGTAGACTAAATCAGCAGTCGGTTTGATACCAGCTTTGTTGAGGCGATCTAATTCAACTTGCACTCCCTGAAAACCCTCTTTCTCATTACCTCGTTTCAGCAACTCCGAGTTACTGGGGGCCAGGTTGCTAGCACCAGAAACGCCTGTTCTTTGACTAACATTTTCTCCCTTTGTCGGATCGTAATTTTCTGTCGCAAAACTGCTGTAATTGGTGGTGCTGGGACGACCCCAAAAATATTTATCTGATCGGAAAGGTTGACCAATTAACGAGGAACCGACTACAACTCCCTGCTTAGTAATTAATAAGCTGCCGTTTGCCTGGGAATTAAAAGCAATTTGACCGATTGCTAGCAAGATTAAAGGGTAAATAATGGCTGTAATTCCCCACAAAACCAGGGTAAGGCGAATGGCTCTAATTATTTCTCTCATAAATTACCTCGCTCGGTTATTTGCTAAGGGTTAATTATTGACTAAAATCTTTCCGGCTGAAAGATGACTACAAACAAGTAAATAGAAAGGGCGATAATCACCAAACCCAGGAGACTTAAACCCCAGACAGCTTTTCGGGTCAAATCTTCGCCCGCCGCCGCGTATACAGCGGGGGCAATTATAGCATTGAAACACATTACTAGAAATAGCTGTACCGGGATTGGGTGGCGCTGCCAAAGCATTTGTGCTAACTCAATAATTTGTTGGAAATCTCTGGGAAAAATATCATTCAGCAAATCATTCCGTTTCATGAATTCTCCTTATTTTGGGAATAAATATCTGTCTTTCTATTGGATGATTTTTTGGAAAAAATCGAGGCAGAGCCTCTGGATCTGCGTTCCTCGGCAGAGCCGGGGAACGAGAATCATCCGTTACATTCCTCGACCGATCCGTTGCCGAACTTCTCTTATGCTAGCCCAACGGCGGCTATCAAAATATCAATAATTTTGATAGCAATAAACGGTGCGACGGCTCCTCCCAATCCGTAGATTAAAATGTTCCGCTGCAACAGTTTATTGGCGCTCAAAGGTCGAAACTTGACACCTGTTAATGCTAGTGGAATCAAAGCGGGAATAATCAGAGCATTGTAAATTAATGCCGACAAAACTGCCGATTGACCGCTGGCTAAACCCATGACGTTTAAAGCGCCAACAGGGGCAAATATTGCCGGAATAATTGCAAAATATTTGGCAATGTCGTTCGCTAGCGAAAACGTAGTCAGCGCGCCGCGAGTAATCAGCAATTGTTTGCCAATTGTAACTAAGTCAATTAGTTTGGTGGGGTCGGAATCTAAGTCCACCATGTTAGCGGCTTCTTTCGCGGCTTGGGTTCCAGAATTCATCGCGAGTCCTACGTTTGCCTGGGCTAGTGCGGGTGCGTCGTTGGTTCCGTCTCCCGTCATTGCTACTAATTTGCCTTCTGCTTGTTGCTGGCGAATTACATCGATTTTGTCCTCGGGAGTTGCTTCGGCAATGAAGTCGTCAACGCCTGCTTCATCGGCAATTACTGATGCTGTAATTCGGTTATCTCCGGTGAGCATTATTGTGCGGATGCCCATTTTTCGCAGTTGGTCAAACCGATCGCGAATTCCCGGTTTGATGACATCTTTCAAATAGATAATGCCATAGGTGTCGCTGCCTTGACAAACAGCTAAGGGCGTGCCTCCCAAGCGCGAAACTCGCTCGTAAGCTGCATCGAGATCCGGCCCAAAATTGCCACCGCGCGATCGCACAAAACCCTTCACCGCATCCACCGCACCCTTGCGAACCTCCGTCCCATCGGGCAAATCCGTGCCAGACATCCGCGTTTTTGCGGAAAAATCAAGCCCCGTGGCGTTGGTGCGATCGAAATTTACCTGTGCGCCCAAATTCTGAGCCAAACGGACGATCGACTTTCCCTCTGGAGTATCGTCAAACAGGCTAGCAGCAAGGGCTACACTCGCAACCTCCTCCAGCGAGTGACCGTTTACCGGAATGAACTCCTCAGCTAAACGGTTCCCCAGCGTGATCGTCCCCGTTTTGTCCAAAATCAGCGTATTCACGTCGCCGCAAGCCTCCACGGCGCGTCCAGAGGTCGCTATCACGTTAAACTGAGCGACGCGATCCATGCCCGCAATGCCGATCGCGCTCAGCAAACCGCCGATCGTCGTCGGGATCAGCGCCACCAGCAGCGAAATCAGCGTCACCACGCCCACGGGAGTTTTCACATAACTTGCGATCGGCGGAATCGTCGATACCACTATCAAAAACACCAGAGTCAGCACCGCCAGCAGAACCGTCAGCGCGATCTCGTTGGGCGTTTTCGACCTTTCGGCCCCCTCCACCAGCGCGATCATCCTGTCCAAAAACCCCTTACCTGGGTCAGCCATCACCCGCAGCGTCAATTCGTCGGAAAGGATGCGCGTACCGCCGGTGACGGAACTGGCGATGTCCGAACCCGGTTCCTTGAGCACCGGCGCGGATTCGCCAGTGATCGCAGATTCATCTACCGAGGCGACGCCTGCAATCACTTCGCCGTCGGAAGGAATGACATCGCCCGCGATCACTTTAATTTGGTCGCCGCGTCTCAGGGATGTCGAACTAACTTCTTGAATTGAACCGTCTGGTAGGAGTTTGCGGGCTGTCGTGTCTGCTTTGGTCGATCGCAGCGCATCTGCTTGGGCTTTGCCGCGCCCTTCGGCCACCGCTTCGGCAAAATTAGCAAATACCAAAGTGAAGAACAAAATTAACGTCACTAAGCCGTTAAAAACTACCTGATTTTTGCCTAAAACCGGGCCGAACAGCGTGGGGTCGATCGTTAAAAGTGCAGTCACAATTGTGCCTATCCACACCACAAACATCACCGGATTTTTTAGCATCACCCGCGGGTTTAGCTTGACAAAAGCTTCTTTAAAAGCTCTTTGATAAAGGCCTTTAGTATTTGCTTTCGGCGTGTGCTTGCGAGACTCGCGAGAGCCTCTGGGAGGTTTTTTTGGGGAATCGGGAGTAGGGGATGAGGTCATGTCGATTGGGGATTTTAATGAACCGCAGAGAACACAGAGAACACAGAGAAAGAGAAGAGTGAGGTTGAGGATTTTCGCTACTGAGGGGGAGGAGTTGGTGTTGTGGGTACAGCTATTGATGCTGGTTCAAACTTGCCGCTGCTAATTTCATATCCTTCGGCAATTGGCCCTAATGCCAAAACTGGGAAAAATGTCAGTGCGCCTAGAATTAAGATTACTCCTGCGGTTACGCTAGTGAACAAAACTGAATCGGTTCTGAGAGTGCCTGTTGTTTCGGGAACCAGTTGTTTGTTTGTCATGCTGTCAGCTAAAAGCAGCAGGGCAATAATTGGAATGTAGCGCCCTAACAGGAGGCTAAAACAGGTGCTTAAATTCCACCAAAGTCCTGTCGGGGCGGGTTGAGAGTCGGTCAATCCTTCTAAGCCGGAACCGTTGTTAGCTGCCGCTGAAGCGTATTCGTACATTACCTGGGAAATGCCGTGAAATCCGGGGTTGCTGATGCCGCTCAAACTGTCGGTAAATGCGAGGGTAATTGCACCGGGGATTAAAACTGCGATCGGGTGGATTAATAAAACAACGCTGGCTAAAACAATTTCCCGTTTCTCAATTTTGCGTCCCAAAAATTCCGGCGTTCTCCCCACCATCAATCCCGTGAGAAACACGCTCAAAATTGAGTAAATAAACAAGTAAGCCGTTCCCGTTCCCTGTCCGCCCCAAACGATTTGCAGAAACAAATTAAACAGAGTAGCAAAACCAGCGGGAGGCATTAAAGAATCGTGCATCCCGTTGACAGCGCCGCACATTGTGCCTGTCGTAGTCACCGCCCACAGTGCAGTCTCTGCCCAACCAAACCTAACTTCTTTGCCTTCTAAATTTGGCTGCTGCGCGCCCAGTAAATTATTAATTTGAGGGTTGCCGCTGTACTCGCCAAATGCTGCAATGCCAATCAAAATTACATAGATGGCAAACACCATCCAAAAAATCAGCCATCCCTGCTTTTTGTTATTGGCAAATCGACCGTAAGTGTGAATCATAGCTGCTGGTATAGAAACCATTGCTAGTGTTTCCAGCAGGTTGGTAAAAGGATTGGGATTTTCAAAGGGGTGAGCCGAGTTCATGGCAAAAAATCCGCCGCCATTTTCTCCCAGTTGTTTGATGCTTTCAAAGTGAGCTACTGGCCCGCGAGCTATTACTTGCGTGCCGCCTTCTAAGGTACGGGCAACTGCCGGCCCTGCTAGGGTTTCCGGCACTCCAGACATTAGCAAAAGTAAGGCAATTATTAAAGAAATCGGTAGCAGAATCCTGGTAATTGATTGAATTAAATCGATGTAAAAGTTGCCCAATGGACGACCTGTTAAGCCCCGAATAAAGGCAATGCCTACTGCTAAACCCGTGGCGGCTGAGGTAAACATTAAAAAACCCAGAGTTAACTGGGATAGATAACTGAATGTTGTCTCGCTGGAGTAATGCTGTTGGTCGGTATTTGTGAGGAATGAAATAGTTGTGTGCAGCGCAGTATCCCAGGTTGGGGTACTTAAGCCGGTGGCATTTAAAGGCAGCACTCCTTGAAGCATGAAAATTAGGAAAACAAATATGCCCATTGCTGCATTGCTGTAGAGTAAAGATCGCGCATATTGCCAACCTGTCATCGAATCTACATACCGGATATTGCTGGCTTTATAGATAATTTGTTCTAGGGGTTTAATAGCGGGGTCGAGAATGGTTGCTTCTCCCATGTACACCCGCGCCATGTAATTACCAAAAATAGGGGCGATCGCTACTACAATGATTAGCGTTAATACGATTTGAATTAATCCTTCAAGCATAACTGAGCCAATACTTTCTTAAAAGTGCAATCTGCTTTTAACAATCAATATACTTGCCGTTAGGATTTTTGATAATCAGCCCGCAGGTATAAGTTGCCGTTTACCCGTTATGCTTATATGCTTAGCTGCTATATATTTTCACTGATAGACAAATGTTTAAATATTTTGCACTATCTATGCTTGCAGATATAGATGTTATCTAAACGCTTGTTTTTGCGTCATAGTAGACAAAATTTTGGCGAATAAAAACCGCAGGGATAAGGCAGAGAGTAAAGTGTAAATATAAAATATAAAATGGATGGATAAAGGATGTTAAACAGCTTATTGAAAATCACAGACAACCAGGCAATTCAAGAGAAGTATTTGCGGGGCAGGTGGTCGATCGCAATTTTATTGGCGATCGTTGTAGTGCTGGAATTTACTACACCGTCGGAGTATCTGTTTGGGTATTTGTACACAGGGCCGATTTTACTGGCAAATTCGCGCTTGAGTCGGTTGGGTAAGTTGCAAATTACACTGGTATCGGCAGCTTTGACGCTGTTAAATTTGTTTTTTCCTCCTGGAGAAACGATCGCCCTAGCAACTGTAGCAAATAGATCGATCGCAGTCATGGCTTTAGGGGTGACGGGATATTTGAGCGATCGCAACCAGCAGTACCAAGAGACGATCGCGATCGCTAAAGCTGAGTTGCAGTCGCAGCAGCAGCTAGCAAGCATCCGAGAAGATTTTGTCTCTACTTTGAGTCACGACTTGAAAACGCCGATGCTGGGGGCTATAGAAACAATTAAAGCTTTTCAGTCAGCAAAATTTGGGAATGTCACCGCCAGTCAGCAAAAAGTTCTCGAAACAATGGCGCGATCACACAAAATGTCACTACAATTAGTAGAAACGCTGCTGGATGTTTACCGCAATGATGCCGAAGGTTTAAAACTGCAACTTGCGCCGGTAAATTTAGTAGCTTTGGCAGAAGAAGTAATCGCAACACTCATCCATTTGTCGGCGGCGCGCCGGGTTTACATTAGTATGAGTTACGGAGAGTCAGATTTCCGTCGTTCTTTGTGGGTAAATGGCGATGCGGTGCAACTCCAGCGCGTTTTTGTTAATTTGCTAACAAACGGCATCAACCATTCTCCTCGCGGTGGCAAGGTAGAAATAATCATGGAATCTTATTCGAGTTTTCAGGTGGTGAAAGTTATCGATAGCGGGTTAGGAATTACCGCCGATGAACTGCCCCACTTGTTCGAGCGTTTTTATCAAGGGCACAGCGATCGGCAAGCCAAAGGATCGGGATTGGGGTTATACTTGTCTCGCCAAATTATTGACGCCCACGGCGGTATAATTTGGGCAGAAAATAAGTTGCCACACGGTGCTTTATTTGGATTCCGACTCCCTGCTATCCCACAGAAATGAAACCAGCTTATCCATTACGAATTCTCCTAGTTGAAGACGACGAACTGTTTCGGTTGGGGCTGCAAACCAGGTTGCAGCAAGAAAGTTGCTTGCAAGTAATTGCCGAGGCAGAAGATGGCGAAACAGCAGTAGAATTGACTCAGGAATACTTACCAGATGTGGTAGTTCTCGATGTCGGTTTGCCGGGAATTGGCGGTATTGAAGCGTGCCGCCAAATTAAAGATCGACATCCAGCAATTCCGGTTTTAATTTTAACATCTCATTCTCAAAAATCCTTAATTGAAAGATTAATTGCAGCGGGAGCTCAGGGCTATTGCCTTAAGGGAATTGCGGCGGAAACTTTGGTTTTGGCAATTCGATCGATAGCAGCGGGTGCTTCGTGGTGGGATAAGGCGGCAACTGCGGAAATTCGGGCAGTTTTTGCTAATCCTGAACCTGTGAAAGTTGGGTCAAAATGGGAAGTTTTGGAAAATCCGCTGACGAAGCGAGAACAGGAAATCTTGGCTTTAGTTGCGGGGGGGAAAAGCAATCAGGAAATTGCACAAATATTGTACATTGCTCCGGGGACTGTGCGGGTTCATGTGCACGCGATTTTGCAAAAGTTAGAAGTGCGCGATCGCACTCAAGCAGCAGTGCTTGCTATTCAGAAAGGATTGGTAGCAGAAGAGCTTTTAGCGATCGAACCCTAAAAAAGCGAGTTGTGTACTGGAATTGTCGGTTTTTTAAAGGAATTATTGGCTAAACCCGCCCCTATCAAGAGGCTTCTGTTGCAGGCTCACGGGAAATTAGTATTCGTCTTGATTGTTAATTTTACTCATGACATTTAATTTTTGAATTTGCTAAGCTAGACAGGCCTTAATTTTCCTACCGTCATCTAACCAAAGGTGTATTATGCCAAATTTTATCAGTTCAGTTTTTAGTTCGATCGCCTTTCTCGACTCTGCCCTTCCCGACAGCCAAACTCTCCACAATGGCATCGCAGCGGGGACAGAAGTTATTACCCTCGATGCGGCGCGGGATGGAGTAGAACAAATCACGGCAGCACTAGCAAGTCGCAGCAATATTAAAAGCATTCATATTATCTCCCACGGCCGCCCCGCGAGTTTACTGCTAGGCGCGATCGATCTAAACTTGACAAATTTAAAAACTTATGCTAACCAATTGCAGCGTTGGTGGCGATCGCTGGCAGACAGTGGAGAGATTTTGCTGTACGGGTGCGAGGTAGCGGCGGGGGAAAAGGGCGCTAACTTTGTGCAGCAACTGAGTCAGCTAACCCAGGCAAAAATTGCTGCTTCTAGATCGCCGATCGGCAGTTCGGCTATGGGCGGAGATTGGGAATTAGATTATACAACAGGAGCCGTGTCATCTGGGTTGGCGATCGGGCCAGCCACAATGGCCGCTTATGAATATGTGTTCGGTCTGCAATTTTTGGGAGAAGAACAAATTTCGGCCACTACAAATTTTGAAGGAACCAAGGTAGGTGGACTGTCTGGCCTTACCTACGCGGGAAACAACACTTACTACGCTATCTCCGACGGCCGCAATACTGGTGGCAGTCCCGATCCGTCTCGCTTTTACACCGTCACTATACCGAATGTGAGTTCGGGTAGCTTGGCAACAGGAGGAGTGGTTTTTGCAGGCGTGACACAGATTGGCAGTCCGCCTCCCTTTGCACCAGATACATCGGATACAGAGGGCATTGGCTTCATCGGTGGCAATGTTTTCGTCTCTTCTGAAGGAAATTTCTCGACAAATACCCAGCCTTTTATCAATAAATTCGACATTGCAACCGGAGTTCAAAACCTAGCACTGGCTATTCCTTCTCCCAAATACGAGGTATCAGCAAATCCTGCCAGCGGCATCCGCAACAATCAAGGTTTTGAAAGTCTGACGATTACTCCCAGTCAAAGTTTTCTGTTTACAGCAACAGAAAATGCTCTCGAACAAGACGGCCCTGCTTCAGGTACAACGGCTACCATTGGCACGCGATCGCGAATTTTAAGATATAACTTAACCACAAACACCGCAGACGGAGAATTTCTTTACAACACCGATCCGCGCAACGGCATTTCAGAAATGCTGGCAGTTGATGATAATACGCTGCTGGTTCTCGAACGTTTTTTCAGCCCAGCTACACTGCAAGGCGATGTGAAGCTTTATCAAATTTCTTTAACGGGTGCGACTGACATTCAAAGCAATATTGGCTTGACTGCTTCTGGTGTTGCTGGCATTACACCGGTATCAAAAACTCTGATTGCTGATTTCCCAAAAACTTCTGGCTTTCCGCTAAACAATTTTGAAGGGATGACATTTGGACCTTCTCAAACAACTGGGAAGCGATCGCTTATTCTTGTCAGCGACAACAATTTTGGCTCCTTCTTTTTGCTCCCCACCGCAGTCGCAGCGTTTGCAGCCAACAACGCACCTGTACTCAACAACAGCCTAACGCCGATACTAACACCCATTAAGGTAGATGTACCTCCTGCCAGCAACACCGGCACTTTAGTTTCTGCTTTAATTGCAGATGCAGTTACAGATCCCGACACCGCCGACACTCAAGGAATTGCTGTCACGGCGACAGACAAGACTAACGGCAGTTGGGAATATTCAACTGATAGCGGTGCGACTTGGACGGCATTCGGCACCCCGTCAACAGCAGCAGCGAGACTGCTAGCAGGCAATGCCAGCATCCGCTTTGTTCCCAATGCTGGCTACAACGGCACTGCCAATATCACTTATCAGGCATGGGATGGAACGACAACAAATTCTGGCACCACTACTACCTTCACGAACGGCGGGACGGGTGATATTTCTGCTCCCAGCAGTATGGGGGGGTTAGCAGCTTTCAGTACAGCCAGCGAGACAGCAACAATTACCGTCGATACGATCCTGCCTGCTGCTTCCAATCTAGCCGCTGGCAACATTCTCGTCGCAGGCGGCACTACAAAAACTTTTACGGTAGACTACAGCGACAACTTTGCTGTCAACAGCAGCAGTTTGGATAATTCAGACATCCGGGTGACTGGGCCCAACGGATTTAACCAATTAGCGACACTGGTAAGCTTTACCCCAACTGGCAACGGCACTCTTCGTACCGCAACCTATGAAATTACCGCGCCCGATGGCAGTTGGGATTTAGATGACAATGGGGATTATGCGATCGCAATCGAATCGGGCCAAGTTAGCGATATCAATAATAACTTTGTCGCAGCCAGCAACTTGGGAAGCTTTAATGTCAATATTCCCAACCCAGGCAGTTTTAATTTTAGTGCTGCCAATTACGAGATCGGTGAAAGCGGGGGTTTTGCGACAATTACCGTGACTCGGACAAGCAATACTAATGTGGCGGCTGATATCAGCTACAGCACTTCCGACGGGACTGCTAATGCAGGCAGTGACTACACGGCAACATCAGGAATCTTAAACTTTGCGATCGGGGCAACAAGCAAAACTTTTACGATTCCAATTAACGATGACACCTTAGTAGAGGAAAGTGAGATTGTTGCGCTTAGTCTGAATAATCCCACAAACGGTGCGAGTGTGGGAGCGCAAAGTACGGCGAATTTGACAATTTTAGATAACGATGTAGCACCAACTCCGACTCCGACAACTCCGACTCCGACAACTCCGACTCCGACAACTCCGACTCCGACAAGTCCAACGCCGACAAGTCCAACGCCGACAAGTCCAACGCCGACAAGTCCAACGCCGACAAGTCCAACGCCGACAAGTCCAACGCC
>NZ_JAUBOX010000059.1:0-7176 GCF_036700445.1 Microcoleus sp. T3_B1 | reverse complement strand
GACAACTCCAACTCCGACAACTCCAACTCCGACAAGTCCGACTCCGACAAGTCCAACGCCGACAAGTCCAACGCCGACAACTCCGACTCCGACAACTCCGACTCCGACAACTCCAACGCCGACAACTCCGACTCCGACAAGTCCGACTCCGACAACTCCAACGCCGACAACTCCGACTCCGACAAGTCCGACTCCGACAAGTCCGACTCCGACAAGTCCGACTCCGACAAGTCCGACTCCGACAACTCCAACGCCGACAACTCCGACTCCGACAAGTCCGACTCCGACAACTCCAACGCCGACAAGTCCGACTCCGACAAGTCCGACTCCGACAAGTCCAACGCCGACAACTCCGACTCCGACAAGTCCGACTCCGACAACTCCAACGCCGACAAGTCCGACTCCCACGGGAACTCCGACTCCAACTCCCACGGGAACTCCGACTCCCACGGAAACTCCGACTCCCACGGGCACTCCAACTCCCACGGGCACTCCAACTCCCACGGGAACTCCAACTCCCACGGGAACTCCAACCCCCACGGACACTCCAACTCCCACGGGAACTCCAACTCCCACGGAAACTCCGACTCCCACGGGCACTCCAACTCCCACGGACACTCCAACTCCCACGGGCACTCCAACTCCCACGGACACTCCAACTCCCACGGGAACTCCGACTCCGACTCCAACCGGAACTCCGACTCCCACGGAAACTCCAACCCCAACCGGAACTCCAACTCCGACTCCCACGGAAACTCCCACTCCCACGGGTACTCCGACTCCCACGGAAACTCCAACCCCTACGGGTACTCCAACCCCCACGGGAACTCCGACTCCAACCGGAACTCCGACTCCCACGGAAACTCCAACTCCCACGGAAACTCCAACTCCCACGGAAACTCCAACTCCCACGGGAACTCCGACTCCCACGGAAACTCCGACTCCCACGGAAACTCCGACTCCCACGGAAACTCCAACTCCCACGGAAACTCCAACTCCCACGGAAACTCCGACTCCAACGGGAACTCCGACTCCAACCGGAACTCCAACTCCCATCGGAACTCCGACTCCAACCGGAACTCCGACTCCAACCGGAACTCCAACTCCCATCGGAACTCCGACTCCCACGGGAACTCCAACCCCAACCGGAACTCCGACTCCCACCGGAACTCCGACTCCCACCGGAATTCCTGTTGACTCTGACAGCGTTCAAGGGGGCGATACCGATTGCATTTGCGAACAGATTACCCTACCCGCGATCAGTTCGATTCCGGGCCCGAATTCTGTCGATCGCACTTTCAATGGCACTGACGGCGACGACTTCCTCATCGGCAGCAATCTCAACGACGTTATCAGCGGTTTCAACGGCGACGACGTTCTGCTGGGCGAAAAAGGCAACGACAATATTTACGGGGGACTGCCCACCAATATCCCCCTTGGCCCGAATGCAGACAAAGACTTGCTGTTTGGCGGCAATGGCAATGATTACCTCAACGGCAATGCGGGCGAAGATCGCATTTTCGGGGGTAAGGGCGATGATGTGGCGATCGGCGGCAAAGACGATGACTTGATTTGGGGCGACAAGGGCAATGACACTCTAGTTGGGGCTCAGGGTAACGACAGCTTGTTTGGAGGCAGTTTTGACCCGTCTAGCCTTGACTCGACTGGACGCGATTTGCTCTTTGGCGGTGCTGGCAACGACTTCTTGAACGGGGGAGATGCTGCGGATACTCTAAGCGGCGAAGAGGGCAACGATACTGTTTACGGCGGCAAGGGCAATGACGTTGTGGTGGGGGGTACTGGCAACGATCTGCTGTTGGGCGATCGCGGCAGTGATAGCATTTGTGGCGACGATGGGGACGATACTATTTTCGGAGACAGTGCGATCGACTTTAACGGCGAGCCTGATTCCCTGTGCGGTGGTGCTGGCAATGATTTGATGTTGGGCAACGGCGGTAGTGACAAGCTATGCGGCGAGGATGGTAACGATACTCTCTATGGCGGTAAAGGCGACGATTGTCTGATTGGCGGTTTGGGCAATGATATTCTCAGCGGCGGCATTGGGCGCGATCGCTTTGTTTTAACAGCAGGTGAAGGCAGCGATATAATTACTGATTTCACAAAAGGTGAAGATTTGCTCGTGTTAGCGGGTGGTCTAACTTTTGGTCAACTTAGTATTACCCAAAACGCTAATGCAGCTTTCATCAGGATTGGTCAGAATGGTCAATTGTTGGCTGCTTTAAATGGAGTGCAAGCTAGTGCGATAGGTGTGAATGATTTTACCATCTTCGGGTAAGCACTACATAATCCGCCCTGTCTGGCGTGAGTGCCGAGCCTGGTCGAGCGAAGTCCTTCAAATGCTTGCAATCTCGTAGTTTGTAGCTGCGCGCTGCCCTCAAACACTGTATTGGTGCGATCGGCTTTACCCGATCCTACCGACGGGCGATCGGCAATCAACCTAGTTTATTGCCGATCGTCTGTTAACAGAAAAAGATTTAACGATCGCAGGTTTCGAGATTTCAAGCGTTTGAGAGCGTTCTTCACCACGAAGATTCTCTCTGGTATTGCACCAGTTTCTCGTTTCCGGGCTCGGCTTTGTATTTAAACCGGAACCAAAGTCGGTTCCAAAGTTGCCACTAATTTTAGATTGTACTCATCTTCAAAACACGGTTTTTTGTAATCCAAACTCCAGAGTTCCAGAGCGCAATTGTCTTCGGGATTGAGCGGTTGCAGCCGCAAATGAAACTCTCGAACTTCCGGGCGGTGTTCGCATTTAAAATCAGAAATTGCGCCAATCTGCCGCCTGTCCAAAGCCACAGCCAACCGCAGAAAAGGATGCAATTTACTGACGAGTTCCCGGTATTTTTTCGGAAGAATTACAAAATTATCGTGCTTTTTTTTCGGAGGATTTTTCCGGTGATAGCGAGCTAAGTTCGCAATTACTTCAATCTCTGTTTCAGTGTATCCTAATAACTCACCGTTGCGAATTAAATAGTAAGAATGCTTGTGGTGCGCTGAATGACTGACGTACAAACCGCAGTTGTGCAGAATCGCGGCAGCCCACAGCAACTCGCGTTCTTCGGTTCCCCAATAGTGTAGAATTCCTTGAGTTTGGTCGAAGAAATTGAGCGCAAATGCTGCGGTTCTTTCGCTTTGTTCTAAATTGACTTGATATTTCTCAGCCATGTGCAGAATGCTGCGCTGGCGGATTGAACCTTGATAGCGCAAGCGGTTCTCAATTAAACCGTGTGCCAGCATCCAGTCAACAATTACGCCTTCTCTCAGAGAGCGATCGCACACAGTCAGGGATTCAATTCCTAATAGTGTCATCGCTTCCTGCAAAATCATAGATCCTGCTAGAATAATTTCCGCCCGCTTGTCTGACATTCCCGGTATTGCCAACCTTTCGGCATAAGAAAGTTTGCGAAAGCGATTGACTAAATCGCGTAAATCTTTTAAACTTAACTGATATCCGGCTAGGGGATTCGGCACTGTTCCCAACTTTTCGCGAGCGTTAATGGCAGCCAGAGTTTCGATGGTTCCAGCAGTGCCAATCAAGCGCAAAGGTTCGCCCGCATTGAAGTGAGAGCGCAATTCGTCGATCGGTCTTTCCAGCGAAATCCGAATATAAGCTTGCAAATAAGCAAACTCCTCCCTGCTAATCGGGTCAGTTTTGACAAATTGTCCTGTTAAGCGAACAGCACCAATTTTTGTACTGGTGAGACAGCGAGGCTCAGAACTGTCTCCTAAAATCAACTCCGTAGAACCCCCCCCAATATCAATAATTACCTGCGACTGATTGTTAAATTCCATACCCGAAAGAACACCGAGATAAATTCTCCGCGCTTCTTCTTGACCAGAAATTAAACTCACATCTAGGTCTAATTCTGCAGCAACTTGTTTGAGAAAATCCCGCCCGTTAGGAGCTTCCCGAACCGCACTCGTAGCAACAGCGATAATTTGTTCAGCATTGAAAGTTTTAGCAATATCTTGAAAACGGCGCAGAGTGGCGATCGCCCTTTCCATAACCTCGGGCTTCAAGCAGCCTGTCTTAACCTCACAATCGCCCAACCGAACCGTATCTTTTTCTCTAGCAATAATCGTAAACGCGGGCAATTTCGGATCGATCCGCGCCACCACCATGTGAAATGAGTTAGTACCCATATCAATAGCAGCAATAATGCGATTTGACTCCGCAGAAGCAAGTGAATTAACCATTGGAGTATCGGGGTTGACAGATATTTATGATTATTTCACGAATCCAGTTAGGCATTCTATTAAATTAGCAAAAATCGGGAACTGCTGACTGGGCAAGACTTTCACCTGTTTTAAATTCCGATAGAAGTATGCTCGCCAGCAGAGATAGTAAGTGATTGTGCCTAAAATTTGATAAAATCTAGAGTTAAAAATATCAAATCTAGAATTGAAATGCTGAAAGAGCCCGATCGCCAACCCGAATCCACATTGCTAACCGTCGTGAGGCTTTTGAGATGGGACAAACCAGCAGGAAGGCTCATTTTAATGATTCCAGCCCTCTGGGCCGTCTTTTTAGCAGCAGACGGGAGGCCACCCGCAGCATTGGTGGGCGTGATTGTGTTGGGAACCCTAGCCACGAGTGCGGCTGGATGCGTCATCAACGACTTATGGGATCGCGATATCGATCCCGAAGTAGAAAGAACGCGATCGCGCCCGCTAGCATCCCGCGCCCTCACGGTGCAAACTGGAATAGGAGTTGCATTAATTTCCTTTGCTTGTGCGGCAATTCTCGCTTTTTATCTCAATCCTTTAAGTTTCTGGCTGTGCGTGGCCGCCGTACCAGTAATTATCTGCTATCCGCTGGCAAAAAGATTCTTTCCAGTGCCGCAATTAGTGTTATCAATTGCTTGGGGTTTTGCCGTTTTAATTAGTTGGAGCGCCGCCGTTGACGAATTAGAATTAGCGACTTGGCTGCTGTGGGGTGCAGTCGTGTTTTGGACGATGGGATTTGATACAGTTTATGCGATGAGCGATCGGGAAGACGATTTGCGTTTGGGGGTGAATTCCAGCGCGATATTTTTCGGGGATAATGCCGCTAATGCTGTGGGTTTTTTCTTTGTTGGTACTGTCGGTTTGTTAGCGGCGATGGGGATTAATTTACACTTGCACATTGGTTTTTGGTTGGCAATTATTGCGGCGGCGATTTTGTGGTTTTTGCAGTACAGTCAACTGCGGAATGCGGATATTCCTAAGCTTGTTTACGGTCAAATCTTTCGCCAAAATGTTTGGGTGGGGTTTGTCATATTGGCGGGGATGATTGTTGGGGAGATTTTTTAATAGATATCTCCAATAATTATTGTGGAACAGGCATCTTGCCTGTTCAAAAAGTAATATTAGTAATTATTGTCAGGTGGAAAAACGCCAAATCTTAATAGTTCTGTCTCGGCTACCACTGATGAGAGTTTCTCCGTCAGGACTCAAGGCAAGGCAATAAACAGTGTCTGAATGTCCTAGAGTGTGAATCGCTTCTCCGGTAAATAAATCCCAAATTCTAATAGTGCGATCGGCACTACCGCTGGCGAGATATTTCCCATCAGGACTAAAGGCAACAGCGTGAACATCATCCGTATGTCCTGTCAAGTTGCTTTTGAGTTCTCCACTGCTTAAACGCCACAGTTTAATCGGTTGCTTGACACCGCCACTGGCGAGAGTTTGTCCATCGTGACTGAAGGTGACACTATAAACAATGTTGTCGCTAAAGAAAGAACGAGGCCAACCAATAGGGCCGTCACCAGGGCCGTTTAAATTGCGGATTTCTCTGCCTGTGTTAAGATTCCAAAGCTTGATATTGCTATCGAAACTTCCACTAGCCATTATATTGCCGTCGGGAGCGATCGCAACGTCGTGAACTGCCCAAACATGACCTCTGAGAGTGTGTCGCAATTCCCCGGTTTCCAGGTTCCAAACTTTTACGGTACTGTCAGCGTGGTGTCCGCTGACTAAAGTTTTGCCATTAGGAGTTAGGGCGATTGACCATACAGAAAGAACCACCCAATCATCGCCTTTGAGAGTGCGTTTTAGTTGCCAGCTTTGAGTATCCCACAATTTAATAGTACCGTCGGGATTGGCGCTGCTACTGGCAAGAGTTTTTCCGTCGCTGCTGAAAGTAACGCAAGTCACGCCGCCAGAATGTTCCGTGAGATTTTCCAGGAGTTCTCCTGTTGTCAGGTTCCATACTTTAATCGTTTGATCTAGACTGCAACTAGCGAAAATTTGACCGTCTGGGTGAATAGCGACTGATTTAATAATGTCTGAATGATCTGTGAGAGTATGTTCGGTTTTCCAAGTTTTTTTAACTTCCTGAAATCCATCTTGGAATTTTGCTTCTGTTTTACTGAAAAAACATTGCCAATTCGGAGGTTCTACAGCGGGATTTTGGCAAATTATGGGCAACCAAGTCGCCCCCGGAAATTCCTTGTCTAGACCTTCTGTATCCAAACGTTCCCGTGCTTTTCGTGCTGCTAAATATAAAGTTTCTCCACTTGAGTACGCCGTCAGAAAATATTTCAAAAACTCTTGAGCAATCCGATCGGGTACAGGTTCCCGCATCACAATAACTAGCGGAATGTGCAAATCAGCTAAATTTTCTGCTAACTTCAAACCATCACAGGAATTAAAAATAGCCAACTGCAAGCCGTTTTTTATAGCGCAGCGCAAACCGTGCTTCAAATCTAGCAGGGTGAGTGTTTCATCGGAATTGATAGCAAGATTGCCACTGTTACTATCACTCCAACTGTGACCAGCAAAAAATAAGATATCCCAGTTTTGCTCCCAAAGGCTATCGCTTAATTGTTTCCGTCGAGGTTCGGGAAGAAAAAGTGGTTCTGTCTTAGGTAAACTTTTGAGAAACTTCTGATCGACTTGAACATCAATTCCTTGGCTACAACCCAAAATTGATAATATTTTTATGTTAGACTTTCCTCTTGACGCTGTAACAATTCTGGGAATTTCTGTATTTTCCGGGGGGCTGAGGACAATTTCAGAATTGGTGTATGTATCCGCAAATAAATCCCATTCCTGCCAAGGAATTTTTTTCAGAAACTCATCTTTGGTTTGAATGAATGTAAGGATTCAGGTCTGAAATTCGGGAATGAGGTCAGGCATAGGAAAGTAGTCACAAGAATGGGCAGAAAGAGCCTC